>JAREAI010000214.1:0-5024 GCA_029240435.1 Nitrososphaeraceae archaeon
TTTTGAATTGCAGTTAGTGATTTGAAACCTTCTTTTAGAAATATTTCTCTAACTAACGGTTCATCTTTAGTCTCTTTTAATGTCAGATGAAGATCCCACTTCTTGACGTTTTTGCTGCTGTTCTTGTTTCAACTGTTTTGTCTTTGAACTTGATTTTTCATAAACCATTACGGCAAGCAGACCAGTGATAAACAATCCTACAGCAAGCCAGGCATATGAATCAAAGTTTACAATTCCCTCAGCTGCCATCTTTTGATTGTAATCTGAGAGAGCAATAAATATATTCGCCTCAAGAACTAACTTTAATAATAGTAAAATAATCCCAAGATACTAATGTCAAGCAATACTATAGAAAATTCCTCAGAAGTCAGGGAAAAGAAGAAGGCAAAGGCAGTGGCATTATTGTCCGGTGGATTAGACAGTAATTTAGCTGTTCGTATGATGTTAGACCAGGGCATTGAGATTGAGGCAGTGGCTATCAAGACTCCATTTTGTGATTTTGATTGTGGAAAGGGATGCGGTCATCGTGTTAAAGAAGTTGCATCAGAATTAGGCGTACATTTGAAGACCGTTTATTATGGTGAAGAGTATCTAAAGATGCTTAAGCATCCTAAATATGGATATGGATCTGGGATGAATCCATGTATTGATTGTAGAGGAATGATGTACAAAACGGCAAAAGAATATATGGAAAAAATAGGGGCAGATTTTGTCGTCACTGGTGAAGTTCTATTTCAAAGACCAATGAGTCAGAATAAACGTGCTTTACATATAATAGAAGAAGAGGCAGAAATGAAAGGTAAAGTCTTAAGGCCTCTTTCAGCAAAACATCTAACTCCTACAGAAGCTGAAAAGGATGGATTGGTTGAGCGTGAAAAATTATGTAATATAAAGGGAAGATCACGCAAAGAGCAAATTGTTCTAGCAAAATATTTTAAGATAAGTGACCCACCCAATGCCGCAGGGGGATGCTTGTTAACAGATCCTGCATTTTCAAAAAGAATTAGAGATGTTATGGAGCATACCGAAAATATTCCAAGTATCAACGATGTAGAACTCTTGAAGATCGGAAGGCATTTTAGATTGTCTATGGAAGCAAAGCTGGTCGTAGGCAGAGACGAAGATGAAAATGATATGATTGATGCTATGGTTATGGACGGAGATATAAAAATGGAAGCAAGTGAATGCGTAGGACCTAGATGTATTCTGAGATGCAAAGAATGTGACAGTAAGATCTTGAATATGGCAGCAAGAATTGTGTTGCGTTATTCTGACGCTCCTAGGGAAAATCAATCTAAAGTAAAAGTTGAGATCAATGGCTATAAAGAAGAAATATCGGCTTTGCCTGCAATCGACACCGAGCTTGAACAACTACGAATTTAAAATCAACCAGTCTGTTAATGTCTTTTGACCAGCATAACTATTTGCTGATTCCTTTGGATTTGTCTATAATTATATAGGATAAATGGATTCCATGCAGACACAAAAGACACCAATTTATTTGAAAGCAATAACTCTGCGCGATATGAGCGATGTAGCCAGTATAAAAGATGATGCCAAGAAGCAAACAATCCTTATTTTACGAGTTACGCCATTGGCACAGAAAGATGTAGAAGATTTACGTAAGGCAATAGATGAACTATACGGATATGTTCAGTCAATTGGTGGCGATATCGCGAGGCTGGGAGAGGAACGGGTTGTATTAACTCCACCAGGTGTAAAAATTTGGCGTGGTGCATACGATTTGAAATAATAATTTCTTTCTCTTCTTCAATCGTAAATTTCATTTAATAGTAATATTTTAAAAAAAAGTGTAAAACAGTATATTAATATTCTATCATTATAGAATAAGTAAGATTTCCTCTAATATCTATCTGAGTAATAAGAATAATAGAATTCTAAATATGTAGGACCCAGCATTTATATGTATCCAAAGTGGTGAGTTATCTTTTAATTATAATCTATAATTCTCAAACTTGTTATTCTGTTTGCTACTTGGCAGAAAAGGAAAGAGGATCATAGGTCAAACTTTAAGCAACAAATGATAATTTTTGGGCAATAATATGGTCCTAGTATTACGTTAAATACTTTATCAATACCCCCGTAGTCCAATAGCAATAGAATGGCTACCTTAATAATTTTTCAATAGCAGTAATATTTTTCAGTTAGATGCGTCATATAAGTATGAGTAAACTATCCTATTCAATTTGCTATTTTATTTTATTGTTCATAGTAGTATATGTTTATCATAATACTGCAAATGATCAAAGGTTAGAGTAATTTTATAGCTTCTTGTACCAACGGATGCTGGGTTTGGATTTTGAACATCTTGTTGATTGAGCTAGCGAGATTCTGCATATTAGCTCTTTCTCCATGATTAACTAATACACGTTTAAGTTTAGGTCTTAATCTATTAATGTATGCTATCAACTGGTTATAATCACTATGTGTACTAAATCCCTCTATTTTTTCAATTTGGCATTGTATATTGATACTTTGGTCACCGATTGTGATTTGTCGATTGCCATTTTCAATATTTCTACCGGGCGTGTCGACTGCTTGATAAGAGGTTAAAATCAATTTAGAATTAGGGTCGCTAGATATCTGCTTTAAATATTCTATCGAAGGACCGCTAATTAACATCGAAGAAGGAGCCAAAATTATTGCAGATTCGGATTGTAGAGTAGTTGATTCAATAACTTCGAAATGGCTTGACTCAAGTGGAGACTCTTCGTTCTCCATTATTTGCATATTCAGCTCTTTTGAAAGGTATTCTGGATAGGCTTCATATATTGATGTTACTTCTGAAATGACCTTTTCAACAAGTACTTTTGCCTCAGTGATTTTACCAGCTTTCATATACATATTAATTAGAAGCATAATCTCTTGTGACAAGCCAGCAGCGGATACCGGAATCAAGACTTTTCCTTTTCCACTTATTGTGTTGTTAATACTATTGATAAGGCGATACTCGGCCTCCTCGCGTTGCGGAAAAATACTTTCTTTGCCACCATGCGTGCTTTCTATGATTATCGTTTCAACTCTTGGAAAGTTCCATGATGCATTTTCTAGAGATAATGTCTTTGCAAATTTCAGATCGCCCGTATAAACAAGATTGTGATCACCATTACCGATATGTAAATGTACCAATGCAGAGCCTATTATATGACCAGAATTGCCAAGCACAAGTCTTATGTCAGGAGATATGTCAGTGACCATTCCAAAGGATAAGGGAATGGTATGCATCACCACTGCGTCTATGTCTTGCAGAGAGAATAACGAAACATAATCTGTATTCTTAATATACTCTCTTTGCAATAGATACATTACGGGTAATGTTGGCTCAGAACAGTATACAGGGCCGTGATATCCATATTTGAAAAGAACTGGCAAAAAACCTGAATGGTCAAGATGAGCATGACTCAAAATTACCGCATCAATTTCATCCATTTCGAGCCCGGTTATGTCAAATCTTGGAAAAGAGTATAGTGCATTCTTAGCAGCTTCATTAATCCCGCAATCCAGTAAAATTTTACTTTCATGAGTTGTGAGCAATACACATGAACGACCAACCTCACCAAACCCGCCGAGAGTGATTAAACTTGCTTCTGCTATTTCATTCAACTTAGATCTAAAAATTTTCTCTCCAACTTCTCTGTAAAAGCGAATTCTCTCATTTACGGTATTATGAAGAATTTCATTAATATTTCTGATGATATCCATTATTAAAGGAGCTTTTCTAATCCTTACCTTCCAACCTGTCTTTTCAATGAGGTCAATATTGTCAAAATCCTCTCCTGCATGGACAAGCAATGAAGGTTTTTTAACAAAGACTGTCGCCTCACCTAATGCTGGATCGAAGAATGTCTCGATTATCCTTATCTCTTTTGGAATAGATTTATGTAATATTTGAATTGCTTCCTCCTCTAACTTACGGATTGATTCATCGGTTCGAACTATGATTCTTTTTTTTATCGTATTGACTATATTAGAAACTAGCTGAGTATTTTGCATCAGATAGCTGGGATTTTTAGAATATAAAGCGATGCGTGGCCCTTCATATTCGATTTTAGTGAGTCCTGATTCCTCGGGAAGATTTTGCAATATTGCTGCCATAACATGTTGGCTAGTGATTTCGTTGTAGGGAGCTTTGCGTTGCATTTTGATTTGTCACTAATTAATGGTTATTAAATTAAGATTGCAGCCTGCTGCTTCAAGACTTAATGTATAATTTTTCAATAACCATTTAAAGAATGTTTCGATCATTTATAAAAATATTAAAAATACTACGGAGAAGGTTGACAACTTTCAGTCGATAAAACATTAAAGTTGAAATAGTAAGCCGATTATACTATTTTGCTGATATAGTTTGGAAGATACAGATTCAGACGTTACTAGTAAAGGAGGAAGTTATGGAAGTGGCGGAGGCTATCGTAGTAGCGGATATGGAGGCGGCGGATATGGAGGCGGCGGATATGGAGGCGGCGGCGGATATGGAAGAGGACGAGGTGGCGGCTTTGGAGGTCCAAGACCGTTTCGACCAGCACCAGTCAAAGTCGGTGACGAATTCGATGTTAAAATCGAATCAATGAGCAAACGAGGCGATGCAGGAGTTGCAAAAGTTGAAGGTCTTGTTATTTTTGTCGCTGGCACCAAAGTTGGAGACAGCGTCAGAATAAAGATTACCAAAGTAGGAAGAGGATATGCTACAGCCGAAATTACTACTCAATCTTCCGGCGAAGGTGGAGGAGCAACGCCAGAAACGCTCTCATCTGAAGGACCAGAAACGCTCTCATCTGAAGGACCAGAAACGTCTGAGAAAGCATGATATTGTTCTAAAGAAAAATTAGATCTAATCATCTTCTTTTTCTATAGAGCTAAAGCTGTTATTTTTTATCTAAAAAAACTACAAGAATTTATATGTGCTATAATAGCAATTTTCCAGTGAGTTCATCGCCAATCCACCTAATGGAATTACCAAGAAAGATATTGATTGGTGATGGTGTAATTTCTCAGCTTGGCTC
>JAREAI010000215.1:0-5016 GCA_029240435.1 Nitrososphaeraceae archaeon
ATTTTTAGATGATGGTAAATCGAGTGACCTAGGCACAATTGTAGTACGCGGTGACAATGTTGTTATTATATCTCCACCGCCTATGTAAAAGAGAGAGAGGAAATTAGCATGACCAAAGGCACTACTTCAATGGGTAAGTTCACTCGAAAAAAGACACATATTAGATGTAGAAGGTGCGGCCATAATGCATTTCATAAACGCGGGAGAGAATGTGCCAAATGTGGCTTTCCAGATCCTCGAATGAGAAAGTATAATTGGATTAAACGGCAAGTAATCTAATATCATTAACTAATATATTCTTAATATTATATCTTCTTTTCTTCTTACCGAATGGCTTGATTTTATATGTATCACTTTTCATTACGTAAAAAGAAACAATAAACGGAAAGCTTAACTGTGTCTAGCATTAATATAAAAAAGAGAGTTTCCTTTGCTTGAAGCGTCATTTTTAATTGCGGCTTCTACATTAGCAGGAGCAATATCAGCAGCTGTAATCCTTACTAGAATCTCAAGAAGAAGCAAGAATTCTTCATTAAAGAAAAAACATGAACGTCTCATAAAGCCCTTTAGCACTACTAAAGCAGAACTTCAATCTTTACTATTTGAAAAAAGCTTGTTATCACAGTCGATTACTAGAGTTTACGAAGCATCATATGAAGGCAAAATTGGCTCTATAGAACGTGACAGACTTTTACTAAAATATAAACAACAACTTGACTCATACGACAAAAAAATCGCAGCTTTGCAGTCCGTTGTGGATATTACAGAACTTGTTGACATGCGTAATGGACTGGTTTCTCTGCTGGAAGGGAGAATAACAACAATCGACCAGAAGCTGGCGGAGATTTCCAATAAGTATGGAATATCTACATCAGATATCATCGATTCATCACCAAAAAGTGATCGACAAGCAATTGTCAGCAAGCCTGAGGAAGAGAAGAAAGAGTATGGTCAGAAGCTAAAAGAAAATGATGACGATAAACACCAATCGGATGTGGCAAATGAGGAAGTGATGGCGGCGTCGGTTAGAGGAGACCAAAAAGAACAGAAGAAGCATAATGATAAAGAAAAGATAAAAACAGAAGAAAAGACTATTGACGAGCTTCAAAAAGAAATTATGCATGCCCTTAGCCGGTTGGAGCAAGTGGATCCGGATCTCGATAATAGATATGAGAATTATGAGCCATCTGTCGACAGAAAACGCGATGCTCTTAGTAGTTTTTAATATTATGTGTGTATGTGATTTTATGAATATATATTTATATATATATTTATATTTATATATATAACATATATACTACGGTAATTTTTAATTAATTAGTTTTCCATAAATAAATAATAATTCTTTAGATAAAGATTAAAGGGCCATTGTTTTCTTAGTTATTGGATGTCATCGTCATCTTCGTCATCTTATACTAGTACTGCTCCTTCTTCTTCTTCCTCCTCCTCCTCTTCCTCCTCTTCCTCTTCTCATTATCCCTCTAATTCAAAATCCCCATCATTGTTAAGTCAATCTATTGAACTTCTCGCAAAGGATGCGGTAGAACGATATGTAAAGGATAATCAGATTATCGGTTTGGGCAGCGGAAGTACTATTGCATTCCTTGTAAAGGAAATGGCAAGACTAAAGAATAAGAATACATTAAAATTTATTGTCACATCGCTCCAGATAAAAACAGAGGCTGAAAATAGTGGTCTCGAAATAGTTGATGAAAATCAAATTCCAGAAGTTGATATTGTTTTTGATGGTGCTGACCAGATTGATTCGCAATATAATATGATAAAGGGAGGTGGGGGAGCCTTACTTAAAGAAAAAATTCTGATTTCGGCAGCAAAGAAAGTAATTATTATAGCTGATTCAACTAAGTTTGTAGGAACTTTTAATCGGCCTGTTCCTCTTGAAGTCCATCCTTTCGCTCGGTCGGCAGTATCAAAAAAATTGAAAGAGATCAGTTCGCAAGTCCAGCTACGAATTTTGGAAAAAGGCTATCCTTTTATCACTGAAAATGGCAATATAATTTTTGACACCACGTTCACGTCCATAACAGATGTCCCAAAGAAGGAGATCGAATTAAAAAGTATTCCAGGCGTGCTTGAAGTCGGTTTTTTTACAAGACGCGCAGATATTTATTACAAAGCAAAAAGTGACGGTAATTTTGAATCTGTCAGATTTTAAGATTATTAGCAAAGGTGATACTATGCTATATCATACTATTATTTATTTTCAACTCACTCATAAGGTCTTCTAATGCTTACGCTAAATTATTATTATTATTATTATTATGATGCCTCTTCACCACAGGCCTACCAACAAACTTTCCATGACCTAACGACTCGCTGTTAACACTACCATTTTCCATGATAACTTCTCCTCTTACCATTGTCAATACTGGCCAGCCTTGGAGTGTCCATCCATCATAAATTGTATAATCAGAATAGGAATGTAACAGATCTGGTGTAACCTTCTGCTGTAAATCTAGATCGACTATAGTTAGATCCGCATCAGAGTCTAGTTGAATAGTACCTTTCTTTGGATACATACCAAAAATTCTAGCAGCATTATAGCTTGTGATTTCTGCTACTTGTTCCATAGTAATTCTATTTTCATTTACTCCTTTGCTTAGTAAAACAGGAAGCATAGTAGCAATTCCTGGAAAGCCTGCAAGTGCTGACCAGATATCTCCACTTCCCATCTTCATTGACAGCCTGTTAGCGACATGATCTGTCCCTATTGTATCTATTATCCCATTTTTTAATGCCGACCACATGCTTTGTACATCGCTTTTAGATCTAATAGGAGGAACAACTTTTCCAGTAAGCTTTTCAAATTCTGTTGTATGTGTCAAGTAATGAGGGCATGTTTCGATATAGAAATTAGAGTTGCCTTTCTCTTTTTCAGCCAATATTGCATCAAGTGCAGCTGTTGATCCTATATGTACAAAATATAGGTTTGAACCATATTTTCTACCAATGACTGCTATCTTTTTTATGCTTTCGGCTTCAGAAGAAGTAGATGGCCGGCAATCAGACCATGTCTTTAAGCTTGATGAATTAGTAGACGTCGTCGTCGTCGTCGTCTTCATCGTCTCAGACATCGCTTTTGATTCGCTTTTTCTTTTAATATGATCAGCACATATCAGGGGATCTTCCGCATGTACAAGTACAGTTGAATGTACTTTAGATGCTTCTTCAATTATTGAAGACATCAATTCATCTGTCATGTTAACTTCACCTTCTCTGATATCGCGAGTACCAGGTTCAATATCCATTAAAATACGATTCAGATCCGCTCCAAGATTCATGTAGATCTTGACGGAATTAATTCCAATCTTTTTTAGATAAGGAATATCTTTTATTTGATCTGGTGTTAGGATTGATGCATGAACAGAGTAGTCAATGTGATGTTGACGTTTGCTTGCTTCAAGTTGTTTTCCTATTTTTTTTTGATAGCTTTCATAGATCCTAAGCATACGGATCATAGTAGTGACTCCACCTACTGCAGCGGATCTGGATTCGGTTTGAGCCGCTTCATCGATCGGAGTATAAACACCATAATGCACATGGGGGTCTATTACTCCTGGTAAGACATACTTTCCATTAGCATTAATTATTTTTGAAGTATGAATATTGTCAATTGATTTTTTAAGAGTCTTTATTTTTTCATTTTCAATCATTATATTAGTTTGTACTATCCCGATCCTAGGGATCACAGCAGCCGCATTTGTAATTAAAGTATCGCAGGAGTTTTGCATCATTGATTTCTTTATTGAATGGCTATAAGCTCACGTTTTAACTTTTAATGGATTAGCGAGTTTTTTGTCATCATTTTATTATTATTTAAGAATTATAAGGATAGATTATTTGATAAATGCCATCACGAGCAGATAGTCAAGATTCTAGACATAGTATATAATTCATTACATTTCCTCATGTAGTTTAAATTAATTAACGAAACTATCATGTTTTAGATGGTAGTTGTTGTTGTTATAGCGAGGAATAACACTTAAAGTATTGATCTTTAATTTGGTATTATTGTTCTCTTTGTTATCATTATTATTTTCATTTTTCATACAATAAGATCATTTTTATTCCGATTTGATAATAATTTTAAAGATCCTTTTATTATTCTCCTGTTAAAGGTCTTTTTCTTTCAACTATAACAAATAATAATGCAAGAGTCCTTATTTATAATGTAATATCACGAGTGGCTACAAGAGACGACGATCCTTTTTCAAATTGGGCAGAACTTATCCACAAGCCTGTATATTCTATTGATGGAAAGAAGCTTGGCTTCCTCAGTAAAGTACTCGCAGATTACATGTTCATTGGTCGAGGATTTTTCAATTTAGCAAAATACCTGATTCCAAAATCATTTGCAGAATCAGTAAGTAAAAAAGGAATTAGATTGAAGATTACAGCATATGAAGTCCACTCAAAGTATTCATATGCAAAGATGAAATATTCTATTACTAATTTTGGAATCCTACCCGAAACTGTCGTAGGACATAGGACAATTTATGATAGATTTCAGACTTTACGTTATCATGCTACTCGAAATAGATTTGCAGCAGTAATTGCATTTGTTTCTGGAATTCTATTTCTGATTTCGGGATACAAGGCAAACTTGGCAATATATGATATTGTCAGACACGAGGTTATGATATATACAGCCAGAGAATTATGGGCATTTGTATTAGCTCCAGTCGGCATCCTTGCTATGTTAAGTCAACTTGGAGGGATTACGGTACTTCTGGGAGCGGCATTATTTGTTGTAAATAGAGCAACTCTTGGAAAATTTTTAGTTTTTATTGGAACTGGCCAGGGTCTGTTTACTATAGCTCTTCATATTTGGTCAGAAATATCATCTGGTAGAATAGCTCTTGAAAATAATTATATAACATCGCTGACATCCTCTGCAGTAGGATTAGGTATTTTGTTTGCAGTATTAGCTCAGTCAATTCCAAAGGGATGGGGGGAAACTATTGTTAGTAGGGGGATAAGATACATTTTTGGAAA
>JAREAI010000216.1:0-7287 GCA_029240435.1 Nitrososphaeraceae archaeon
AGGGACTGGAATAAAGTTTCTAGAGAAGCAGAAAGTCAAGGACAAAAACTGGAACAGATGCTTGCTAAACGATTATCAGGACTAGCTATTGGGTCCCGTCAGATAGCCAATGCTCTGGATGAAACGGGACTATATTATAAAAAAACAATATTATGGACTCAAGAAGATATTTTTAATTTCTGCAAGGTGATCAGATTAAAATCAAAACCAATTATTCTCGCGGCAAATAAAGCAGATCTACCAACAGTAGACAAAAATTTTAATGCAATGAAAAAAACTGGTCGTGATGTGATTGTCTGTGCTTCCGAAGCAGAGAACCTACTCAGGCGAGCTGCAAAGAAAGGAATTATTCATTACCTCCCAGGAGATAACTCTTTCAATATTAAACAAGAAGCTGAATTAAATGATCAGCAAAAAAAGGTGCTCAGCATAATAAGTAATATACTTTCAAAATATGGCTCAACAGGAATACAAGAAGTGATAAATTATGCATGCTTTAAAATATTAAATTTGATTGTAGTATATCCTGTAGAGGATGAGCTCAAATTAATAGATAAAAAAGGTAATGTTCTTCCTGATGCGCGGTTGCTACCACGAGGATCAACCGCAAAAGATTTGGCTCACGCGATTCATGCTGATTTGGCAAAGGGTTTTTTATATGCCATAGATATACGAAGTAAACAGCGATTGAGTTCAGAGTATGAACTTAAGAACAATGATGTTATCAAAATTGTTTCTGCAACAAGTAGAAATTGATATACAAATATGATATCTCTAGGAATAGAAAGCACTGCCCATACATTTGGTTGCTCTGTTGTCGAAGATAACCCGACAAATATAAAAATCGGCAAAGTGCTTTCAGACAAACGAGATGTTTATAGGCCGCCTGAAGGTTCTGGTATACACCCACGTGAAGCTTCAAGACACCATACGGAAAAATCTACAGATATTTTGATGGATTCATTAAACGAAGCAAAAATCAGTATAAAGGATGTTGATATTATTGCCTATTCTGCAGGACCAGGACTTGGACCATGTCTAAGAGTTGGCGCTGTTGTTGGAAGAACTTTGTCTACCTTCTATAAAAAACCACTTATTCCTGTTAATCATGCTTTAGGACATATAGAATTAGGAGCTATGCTGACACAAGCTTCGGATCCCCTGGTGCTATTAGTATCTGGTGGCCATACAATGATACTTGCATTCTCTAAAAATAAATGGCGAGTTTTTGGAGAAACACTTGATATTACTATAGGACAACTGCTCGACCAATTTGGACGATCACTAGGTTTTGCCTCCCCGTGTGGCGACAAAATAGAACAACTTGCGATTGAATCTTCAGAAAGATATCAGCGTTTACCTTATATTGTAAAAGGAAATGATGTCTCGTTCTCAGGATTGCTTACATGTGCAAAAAAACTTGTGCTGGATAAAAAGAATGAATATTCAGATATATGTTATTCTCTACAAGAAACGGCATTTGCTATGCTCACAGAAACGATAGAACGTGCTATGTCATTTACTGATAAAAAAGAAATGATGATAGTAGGAGGAGTTGCAGCAAACAAGAGACTTACCCAAATGCTTGCAATTGCATGTAAAAGACAAAATAAAAAATTTTATATCTGCCCTATCCATTTCGCAGGCGATAATGGAGCCCAAATTGCGTGGACAGGAATACTCTATTATAATAAGACTAAGAAGGGTGTAAGTATAGAAGAATCCTTTATTCAACAATCCTGGAGAATAGATAGCGTAGACGTTAATTGGCGTGATTAATTACCTAATTTTATTGTCATATTGTTGCTTCTGGATTGACTTTACCCATTCGCTATTATTAAAAACCCCGAATTTATATTGCTTTTGATCCACAACAATCGTAACTTTTTTTAACAGAAAACCTTCTGCCTTTACAGATGATATTTTATCAAGAGGAACGTCTAACACCACCTCTCCAGTCTTTTTTGAAAGGACCACCATTCTTCCCTCAGTCTTTTCGAAGATGAGACGTTGGTTAGTTAAAGTGAGTATACCATTTTTTAATATGTCTTCTGCGCAATCTTCTTGTAGGATCCTTTTTTCTCCACTCCTTGGTTCGATAGCATTCATATATTTATCTTTAAATTTGATGATATATTACTATTGCAACAGAGAAAGAAACTAATTAAAAAAGGAGCCGAGGCTGACATTTATCTTGGCTGTTGGTATGGTAAAACAACGATCTCAAAGATTAGAAAAGTAAAATCATATCGTCATAAATCCTTAGATGACGAAATTCGTAAAAGTCGAACAGTCAATGAAGCCAATATGATTTCTGCTTCTAAACTAACAGGAGTTAAATCACCGTTCTTGTACTTCGTAGATCCTTTTTACGCGGAGATCATAATGGAATTTGTGGAAGGTAAAGTTGCAAAGGATGTGATAACTCTGAAATTATGCGAAGAAATTGGAAAATACACTGGATTGCTTCATACTCCCATCGAAGGGAAGATCGAGCGGTAGATATTAGGTTAATAAAAGAGGTATTCAGTAGCGCGCATGTATCAGTCTATAAAGATGCGTACGAAGGTTTCCTACGAGGATACTCAGAAATAATAGGAGAATATGAAACGCATAAAATCTTAAAAAATGTTTTAGAAATTGAACGGCGAGGAAGGTATGCACAAGTCATTTGATAATGCCATTAGCTTTATATTATAAATCTTTTATGGGTATTTTGATTATCGTTGATGCACGTATGCCCATAGACCTCAATTCTAAGAGAAAGGTAGTATCTTAGTTTACTTCGTTTGGACGAGCGATAAGAATTTCATGTATGAGTTCTAAGTTAAATGAACATTTAGGATAATGAAAAGATCTAGTCCCCATAGCATCGTATATCATAGAAATATTCATTGGTAATGATATCAATTGAACGACAAGTATGATTTAGATGTCATATTAATGACTCACTAAATGATACATGATCGCCAAGTCCACATTGGATGAGAGAATCAGAAAGTACCATCTTAATTCTATTCTTGTCATATCATTTATTAATTTTAATTTTAGTAAATTTATATACATATGATGAAATCAAAGCTTTGCTAATTTAAAGACTAATTCATATGTGTCGGATGATCATGATGTTTTTATCTTATGATATCTATCATATTAGCATTATACTATGATCTCAATTAGAGAAGGGGATGTATGTATAAACTATCAATATTAATAAGTTGCCGCCTCCTACTACTGATTAATAGAATACCATGTACTTTTATGTATAATGCTGTTCATTTTAATTGGTGAAATCAATTTGCTTTGCAAGTAACAATTATAATAAATATATAGAGATTCATTCGGTCTTGAAAAAATACGCAATCGATGTGCATTTTATGAGAATACCATTAACTGAAATTCAATCCAATTCTTTGATTGAAATAGCAATAGAGAAATCAAAATCTGCGTTTAAAAAGATATCCAAGCCTATAATTGTAGAGGATGACGGACTATTCATCGATGAGTTGAAAGGGTTTCCAGGTCAATATTCTTCTTACTCTTTTGAGACTATTGGCTACGATGGAGTATTAAAACTGTTAATCAACTCAAAAACAAGAACTGCTTACTTTAGATCAGTTTTTGCGTTCTATGACGGCGAGATTTCGCAAAGTTTCGTCGGTGAAATAAAAGGAAAGATCGCTCATATACCGATGGGTAAAGGATGGGGATACGATCCAATCTTTATTCCTGATGGAAGCGAACTGACATTCGGTCAATTATATCAAGAAAATAGAAAGGCAGATTTTTCTCATCGTGCACAAGCACTGGGCAAATTTGCAGGCTGGTATAACTATAAAAAAGACAATAACATAGGGTATAGCAGATTGCTGCTTTAATTTTTTATATTTCTTATTCATCTTTGTTTGTAGAGGTTAAGTTAGTAATCTTCTTTAGGAGCAGGAGTTGAATCTTTTTTTTGCTTCTGCTATTTCTCAATGTTGTTTATAGCTGAAATCTAATCAAATATCTCTGCGTTAATCATAATATTGATGTCTTGTAAATATAGGTATTTTCTAGTGTAGTTATTGTTGATGATAATAATTATTTCCCTGAAGTGATACTGCCTTACTGCTTATGCTTCATCGTATTCTTTGGTACTGTCTCTGCGGATAAGGAGTTGGAATGTATTGAGCATTTATTATTGTTGTGGAAAGGGATTGTATCAGTTGTCGGTTATTAGTAAAGATGCTAATTGATTCTTTTATAATATTCAGATTATAATATTGATGGGGAAGGGATGTATATGCGGTTCTCTAAAGATTAAAAATAGCATTGTGCATGGTATTGCAATTTCAAAAGTTACTTTTTAATTTTCTTAGAAGGATTTAGTCTTTATCGATAGTTGTGCAGACAGGAGGTTGATAGTTTTATCTATTATTTATTATATTATCCATTCATAAACAGTAGTAAAAGTTTAAAGATATTATGTGCATCTTGTTGTCCTCTAATTTAGAATGGTAATGTCAGATAATCAACTTTCGCATAATATAGGGAATAAAACTTTTCATCTGCATTCGTAAGTGTTAACACGTTTTCTCTACTCTTCACAGTAACCCCGCGAAATTGACACTCGATTATTTTAAAAAGAAGTGTATGCAAATATTATATCGTAACTATGAAAGAATGAAAAAGAGAATGTAATTTTTGCTAGTATTGTTGAATGAAAGGAGCAGAACAATTTACTGATATTTGACGGGAAATTCTATTACCATTTGGCCTTACTATCCATGACACACTCTTCTGTTCTAAATTTTCAATATTTAATAAATACCTATCAACTTGCAGTATGTATCTAAGACCTGATTTACACTGAAGGAATATATCCATTAATCCATCTATTAATATATCGCTTATGATTTTGCAAAACAATTACCCTAGAAATCTCACTCTCATCCATTATAGAAAAGTCAGTCATTTTGTCATGTAATTCAGATGCAAAATTACGGATTTCGCTCATTTCAAGCATATTGTTTTTCTCAAGCCGTTGTGTAGACATACCAATATGCATATATGACTTTAGTTCAATAAAGTGAGGATTAGCTTGGCGCATCATTTCTGCTAATTCTTCGATAAATTTTGTATTGTCATTATATCCTCTAATCATTGTCATTCTTAAGACTGTTCGAGTATTCACTGTTTCTAGGAAGCGCAAGCTTTTCCACCATCTTTCCCATGCGTCTCTATGTCGTGGCCGGTTAATACGGTAAAACATCTTTCTATTAGATGCATTCGTTGATAAGTATAGTTGGGTAGGCAATGCATCTTCATCGGCTAATCTATGAAGCATCTGCGGCTCCTGACCGTTTGTTACCAGAAAAATGGATTTGGTAGCCTTCAAGGTTTTTAGATATCTAATTAATTGAGGTAGTTTTGGATACATCGTCGGCTCACCAGATAGTGAAATGGCATAGTGAGTAGGAAGCAAAGACTCATCTAGCTTCTTCTTCTCATTTTTATTACTTCCATAGAAACCGTTGATTAATTTCCTTCTCTCATGGAGTAATTTATGTACAATAACATCAGGTTCGTCTACTAACTCTGCAGGCATTTCCAATGTGTCATAAAATTCAGTTGGACGCCAACAATATAGGCATCTATTCTCACAGTTCATAGCAGCTGGAGTCATCTCCATACATTGATGAGTCGAAATTCCATAGAACTTGTGCTTATAGCAATTTCCTTCATTTGCAAATGATTTTTTTGTCCAATGACATAATTCAACAGCAGAATGGTTATACACTCCGTACTTTGCCTTCTGTAATTTTGATTTTATGGGTAATGTAATTTGAATAAGATTGTCTTTCATTGTATGTGAACCATCATCAGAGCAACTCATTAAGATAATTATTCAAGAGCAGCATTTAAAGTTTGCAATATTTAAAAGAGCAGTATATATATATATAGACAAATCGAAGATATGTCTGTTATAATTTGCATGTCGCATGACTATTCTGCAATTTTATCTATAAACATTTATTTAGAACAGCGTATTTGCAATTATAATTGCAATATAGATTTCTAAGAATGGATTCATAATATCAGGATGTATATCAGATATAGTTTTGCTCTTGTATATTTTATGTTTACACAGAGACTGAATTGAAAGATCACGTCGTTAATGGAATTATTTAGTAGGTATATATTGTTCTGGAAAGATATGTAATGCGAAGGGCTCTTGCACTATTCTCTGTACAAGATTGTATGTGTCTATGTCTATATCAGACTTGCAAGAAAAGACATGACATTTTAATTAGAAATACGTCATATAAACAAATTCAATTCAAATCAATTCCAGAATTAAGTACAGAAGATGTCTTCTTCGCCTGGAAAATACGATGCTCACAACAACTTAGATAGTATGGTCATATTTTTAACGTATGATATATTGAATGTTGTTATCTTATGATGATTGACACTGATGATATAATGAATATTGGACTGAAACTTGTAGGTTGGAAGAGGATGCCGCCAGATAGTGCAATTCATGTTAAAGGGAGAAAAATCAATAAGGTTTTGATCGCAGTTGATGTAACATCTGCCGAATTAATACTTGCAAAAAATTTAGGATGTGATGCGGTGATTGCACACCATCCATTGGGCTCTGCTGCAGTTAACTTTTACAAAGTACTTGATAGACACACCGAATTTATGGTAGAGAATGGCGTCCCCCAGGACAAGGCAGAAGATATGGTAAAAAACTTGAAGAATAGAATCGAGATCAAAAATCATGCGCATATATATAATGACGTAGTAGACGCTGCGAGGATCATTGGAATGCCATTGGTAAATATTCACCAGCCATGCGACGAGTATATGAGAAAAAAAATCTTAGACAAGATAAATGGGGGTAATCATGACCTTGTCTTAGATGTAGTAAAATCAATCGAAGACATTCCTGAATTCAAAAATGCAGTTACCAGAATAAAGGTTGCTCATGGAAGGTCAAAAAATAAATTTGGTCGCTGGGTGCTTGTTCTTGCCGCAGGAACTAATGGAGGGTTCCCAATTGCTAAAGCATATTTTGAACACGAAATTTCAACAGTAATCTATCTACATATTGACTATAATGATCTAAGAAAAATGTATGAAGAAAATTTAAAAGGCAATCTTATTGTTCTAGGTCATCTGGCAGGGGATTCAATCGGGTTAAATGCATTAGCTGATAGACTAGAAGATAAGGGAGTTGAGACTATACGATTGGGAATTATACCTCCAAACTAAGAATAGGAATTATAAAATTCACTA
>JAREAI010000217.1:0-7846 GCA_029240435.1 Nitrososphaeraceae archaeon
TCAAAACCAGGGGAATCATTAGCAAATTGCTTTATTGTGATCATTTCACATATTTTGTCTTGCAGCTCTGAATGTTCAGCCAATTTCTTTTTACAAACAAGACACATCGCTTCATGATTCACAATATAACAACAACAGTAATGATCTGATATCATAATTATAAAGATTTAAGAAATAAAAATAGATGCAATTCATAAAAATGAGGCGGAGATAGCGCCAAATCAATAATCCTACTTGAAATGTCAACAATTTATTTTACCAACCTAATCTATGACTATCCTAATCTTAATCAAGGCCTGACTGATTACCTTGACTCTGCTAGTTTCAGACAAGCTCAGCACTAATTTCTTCTTTCAATAAATTTATTCACCTATTTGTAGTCAACAACTGTTATTGTTCTATACACATTTAAAAAGCTCTGTATAAAAACTATTAAAAGGAGAGTAAACAATACAAGGGACTACTTGATTATGACCACGTCTAATGCTAAATTCTCACTTGTTCATATTAGTCTTGTAACAGCATTAGCTCTTAGTCTGGTAGCATCTGGTGGTTTTGTTGGTTTATCGTCAGCATCAGCAGCACAACAAAAAAAACATGTCGTACTTACAGCCATGCTTGATGACCAAGGTGATCCCCCAAGGTTATTGAATATGCTGTTTCAGCCTGCATTGCAGGAATTGAGAGCACGACACCCAGACATTGACATCCAGCTAGATTATAGGCCCCTCCCATATCTGAATTTACGTACACAGTTTTTAAAGGCAATCGCCAACCAAACTCCTGTTGATATATTAACTGTAGATCAAATCTGACTTGGAGAATTTGCTGAGAAAGGACTTCTAACAGATCTTACAGAACGTGCTAATACTTGGGGAAGGCAGAAAGACTGGTATCAAGCAAACTGGGATGGCGGAGTGTATAATGACAAATTATATGGGATATGGACGGTGGTTGATGTAAGAGGAATTTGGTATTGGAAGGACTTACTCAATAAATCAGGCGTAGATCCTAATTCGTTGAAGACATGGGATGGATACATTGCATCTGCAAAGAAGCTTAACGCTATACTGAGGCCTCAGGGGACAGAAGGAGTTCATCTCATTGCTGCTGGACATTCTCCAGACATGTCATTTTATCCTTACTTATGGGAGCTTGAAGGAGAAATAAACAAGCTAAAGAGCGGACATCCAACAAAAGGAGTTTACTGGTTTCCAGCATATAATAGCACAGAAGGAGTTAAAGCTCTGGGATTCATAAAAGACCAAGTTGATGCTGGTATAAAACCACAGAGGGAGCATTTTTGGGGTAAGGAATTCTTCGATAGAAAATTTGCAGTGATGTTAGAGGCATTGCAGAATCATGTAAGGGATGATTATAATGTGACTACTCCCGATAAAGTAGAGGAATTTGAACAGAAAGTTGGCTTTCTACCAATGTTTCCTGTACCCAATGAAGGTAGCAATAGTGCGACTTTGATGGGCGGATGGCTACTGAGTGTCCCTGAGATATCCAAAAATAAGGACTTGGCATGGGAATTAATTACGATAATATTAGAACCTAAAATACTTGCTCCTATGCATGAAAAATATGGGCTACTTCCAACACAGATACCCATCGGAGAAGGTCCTTATGCAGCAAGGTTAAACCAAACAATCCCATATTATGATAAATTAATATCTATGATCCCTATAGGACTTAGCAGACCTAACATACCAGAATATCCTCAGATAGCTGATAATATAAAACAAGCAATAGATGAGATTTACTTTGGTGCTAAGGAACCCAAGCAAGCACTGGAGGAAGCTGCTGCAATGTCTGCAAAGGCTTTAGGATGGTAGCCTCCTATATGTGAGTCATTATTTTTGGGGAAAAACAAATTAGATACTTTACAACTCTTAATAAGAAAGTATTATGATCTTATTTTCTGGAAAGGTTAAGGAAATAGGCATTATTTGTATAATTTCAATTATCTTATTTTCATTTGGTTTATTATTTTATATCCAAAATATAACTCAAACCAACATAAAGGCCACCTCTTTGAGCGACAAAATCAAAGTCAGACAGAATCTACAAAGAGTATTTAACACATAGGTTCAGATCTCAATTTAGTTGTGTCCATGCTAGATGGCTTGGCAAACTCTTTTTATTTACAAGATGACCTCTATAGCGATAACACCAAGAAATTAGTGGAAGAAAAATATAACCAATTTACTCCTATTATAAATAGACAATTCTGGCTCTTCGGTCTATGATTATGGACAAGGCGCAAGACTAACCACCCAATATCCGGTATTTGTTAATGGTAATCCTACATACTTTGTTCAAGTAGTACAACCCACTTCACAAATATATTCTGAGATTAATAATCAACTTTTCACAGAACGAGTAAAGAGGTTTTTACTTCTTGCTGGCACTATTGCTTCAATAGGAGTTTTGATAATAGTTCTTATTAAATGGAACCACACTATAAACAATGAGGTACGGAGAAGGACAAAAGAATTAATTGAATCAAATATACATCTTGCAGTAGCTAATAAACGATTAAAATTACATGATAACATGCAAAATGAGTTTATCAATATAGCAGCTCATGAGTTAGGAACTCCCATACAACCTATACTAAGTTTATCTTTAATTCTTTTTAATAAAATGAAAGATAGAGCATATCTTGAATTACTGGAAGTAATCAATAATAATGCTAGGGATTCGATCGATTTGAAGATATACCGATTATATGCGACAATGCGGAACCGAGAATATAAATCGGTTTAGTCGTTACCAAAAAAACCTTCCGAATAGAGTACACTTTCTTTGTTCATCTGTATTGCTTTATTCAAGAGATCATTTGCCAATTCATCTTCTCTTATTCGTTTCATAGATTTGGCCAATCTTTTGTAGAATTTTGCCTTCAGCATTGGAACTTCTTCAGGTCTAATGATATTCCTCATTACTCCAATTTCAATCGATTTAAAAAAAGCATCGCTATCAACTCTTGTCTTTATTCGATTAAAATTCCTTAGTCCAATTCTCATTCTAGAAGATTGGTATTTGTAAAAACTCGGTATTCTATATTTGGTAGGGATTAATGATGTATATTTAAAAGTGGCTCCAAATGCAGACATCCTCATCCAACAATGAAAATCTTCCGACGTAATTTCATTAGGAAAAGGACATCGATAAGCAAATCCTATGCGCACAGCTGTTGAAGAAGTTATATTGGTGTATCCCGTTTCTGTTCCCATTCTTATCCATATATCATTACCTTCTAATGGTTTAAGATGAGATTCCAAAATTTCTAAAATTGGAGTAGAAATTTTCTCAATAGGAGTCAATTGATTGTTTTCGTCTATTACATCAAAAGTTGAATAGACTACATCAGTTTCTTGGTTTTCATCAAATATTTTTTTTACAACTTTTAGTCTTTCTGGATGAGATACATCATCAGAATCATTGAAGAGGATCAAAGAACATTTGCGTTGTATTCCCCTGAGGATTCCTATATTCCTGCTAATTCCTGGTCCAACATTCTGCTCTAAGAAAATAACATCAATTTTTGGAAAATACTCTGCTTTTAATTTAGACAAATAATTGTGAGTATCGTGATTGTGGAACTTATCCACAACTATAATTGCACACCAGTCATTGTCAGTTTGTGAAAATAATCCAGCGATAGTCTCCTTAATTTCATTAGTTTTACTATATTTTTCCTGAGGAGTCTCATAATGAGGAATTATGAATACACTAGATTCGTTCTTATTACTAGTCACTATCTTTCCATTCCATCAAGTATATCTATAACTTTATTAATCAATGCATTTATCTTGGCTCGAGGGCGACCAATTTCAGTATTTATTCCAGCAGTACGTGTTAAGATTGAGAGTGTCCTTGGACACATTTTCTCATCTAACTTAAAATTTTTGCAATAGTTAAAACTATTTCTCTTGGAATGATGAGCTCCCGTTTCTTGAGTATGTGTTCCCACTGACTATAAACATGACCCTTAGTAGTAGGGAACCATGCCTTAATATTATTATTAGCATATTGGCCAACAAAATATTGGGCGTCTTTTGCGATATTGAAAAAAGAAAAGCAGGTCTAGAACAATTCCCTTATTCATCATGAATTGAAGATACTCAATTTTCTTAATATCTTTTTTTCGGTTCTTAAACTTGATAAAATTGAGTCCAATTTTGTGAGTTGAATTAATAAAATTGCACTGATTTCACGGGATATCGCCATATAGAAACTACCGTTCCTGTAGCTGTAGCGGTCTGAGCTTGATTCACAAACAGTCATCATTCTCCTTTACGATGAACCTTCAGAGTGCAATTTCTTATTTATGGTTTATTATGCCATGAAAGATGGATATCAAATACTTTCTTCTAACATGACATATGCGGATGATATGATGTATTCCATCTATAAAATACTCAGAAATGCTAGTCAAAGGATATTTTGATAACCACGAAGTGAATATCTTTTACTCCTAATTATAGTAAATAGCAGTAATAATCATATCAGGTACCACGCATATGTTATTATAAATTAACTTTGCAAGCACCATCTTTTCGCTCTCTACCACTCTCCCTCGCTGTCTCTTTGGTGCCTCAAATCTTATTTTGCATGGTAAGTAACGGTATATTACCGAACTCTATATGAATGAACCATCATCACCATCACCCGCACAATCAACAACACCATTAAGATCACTACAAGAAATACTGCATAATAGAATCATACAGAAGAAAGGAGAATTGCATGAACCTCACAATAAAGTCTATAATCATAGCCTCTGGACTCGAATAGAAACATTGCAATGGGTCTTGACTCAAATACTAATGCTGCTGCGACGCTCACAAACCACATAAAGAGACCCTTTCTTTGACCTCAGCGAAATCAAAAGAAAATGAAAGGAAAAGTAAGGAATTTGAGGAAGAAATAGTAGTTAAGGAATATGAAGAAAGAATCGATAAACTATCATTACAATCATATACTCCAATGTTTATTAAATGCTAGACATGAATTAATAGATAATCACTTAGTAGCATGTGAACACAACTTAATTGAAGCAGAAAGATATTATCATGCCGCTATATATGATGCATCATCCTGGTGGAGATTTGTTAATGCATATGCTTTTCACTTATGGATTTATTTTATAGCTATGCTCTTTTCAATAGTCTCGTTTTATTTTCTCATTTGGGAACTACCCTCCGAACAGCTTGGTTTTGAACTTTTGGCTATACAGGCAGTTATCTGGGGAATGATAGGCGGTCTTTTCCAGGACATATGGTATCTGTGGAGACATGTTCAAAACAGGGATTATAGAAATACATGGATGATACAATACTTTAGTGCTCCATTTATTGGCGGAATACTTGGAGCCATTGTTTATGTAACTATAATAGCAGGACTTATCATTTTGGATACCGATACAGAAGGAAAGCCTCGTAATTTTGTAGTGATGGCGCTTGCAGCCTTTGCTGGATACAATTGGAATTGGGCTATAAAGAGGTTCAGAAGCATTGGACATAGATTTTAAATAAATAATAATATTACTACCCATTTCCCGATTGATATTATAATCTGATCACTAATACATTGCAGTATGTTGACCTAACTATCATAAGAAAAAGTATAGGTGTAAAGTTCACAATAAATTTATTTTCTTTACTCCAATTTGCTTAACCATGTAAAATTCCGTACCCATTTGAATAATATCCCCAGCAGACATTCTTTTATGGCTTCTCTTTTTTTCTAACGGTATTCCAAAGGGTTTTAAATCTTCGTTGAATTTTAACCAAACCTTACCTACATTAACAATATTTTTGAACTCTGATTCCCAAACTAGATCATAAATGGTCTCTAAGGCTTGTCTGCTAATTTTATCATCTTTAAATAGGCTTTCTGGGTCGGATTCCTTGCAAAAATAAACTCTTATCTTCATAGTTTATCTCTTTATGGAAAGACCAATTTGACTATTGTCTCTTGACTCGTATAGTGGAAATATATACGACAGAGACAACAAAATTATCATTATTATTATTTGCGACTAATAAAGTCATGTCAACTCTATTCCCAACCAGTAAATGTATAAGGATATTGTACCAAATAAATATATATATCAAGAATAGATTTGAAATGAAAACCGTTATTGTAAGAAAATAATTATTGCTTAAAAATGATTTATTGCATATGATAATAAAAAAATGAGGTTCAATCATTGATACCACGTGATATGTCGATAGTATAATTGGCTGGAGAGTGGGGGCTGTTTTTTAGATTTATTGAATTATCAATCAACTATCGATGACTGAACTTAGGATATGTGCACATATGATTTTAACAATGTAATGGAAAAAAACTTTTTTTATTTTAATAATAAAGCATATGTTCTCAACACAGAATTACATAATGATAAAATTTGAATAATACTTTTTTGATTAATGACTATATACATACTTTAGTGCATATCTCTCCATCGATTTATGATATCAATGGTATTTTACTGTTACATATTATCATGCAATGTGATATTAATTTGAAATTTCTATCTATACCACTCCTTGTCTTTTCTCTAACTATTTCATTTTTTTGGTGCTCTAAATATAACCTCAACCAAAAAAATTAAATTATCATATATTAATTTATTCCACTTTTTACAGCTATAATATTATGTATAGGGTAGACCCATCAGCTCATTACCGGTAAAACAAATAATATTGATGATATGGTAGTATATGCCAAGAAATGGCTGATTTAGGATCAATAGAAAATAATTATAATGTATATTAGATTCACCTACTCAGACTCATATTAAAGTTGTCAGTTGAGAACAATAATAAAATCCAAAAAATTATATGTTATAAAACGAATGAACATTGTTCTTGCTTAATATAATTAAATTATCAAAATCCTCTGCGATATATTTTCTTCTTATCTTTGCTCCTATGGCAGTAGCACTAGAATTTGCTAATGCTGCTGACCATCTTATCTTATTTGTAATTTCATCTCTTGCATTAATTCCCCTGGCAAAATTAATTGGTGATTCCACTGAACATCTTTCCACCCATTATGGTACCACACTAGGATCTTTACTCAACGTAACTTTTGGAAATGCTGCAGAACTAATAATTGCAACTGTTGCTATTAGTGCTGGATTGCTTGATCTTGTAAAAGCATCAATTACAGGTGCAATTCTTGGAAATATTCTGTTAATCTTTGGATTGAGTATTCTTGTGGGTGGCTTTAGATATAAAGAACAGTTTTTCAACAGAGAGAATGCTGGATTTCAATCTTCCATGTTGTTTTTGGCTATAATTGGATTAGCAGTACCTACGATATTATTTGGTACTGCATTAGCACCAGTTGATGTTGAAAACCAGACAAATATACAGATCTTAAGCGATGCTCTTGCATTTCTATTATTGGCAGTGTATGTGGCAGGAATAATATTTACATTTTTTACTCACAGACATCTTTTTGTACAAGCACATGGCGAAGAAGACGATGGAGAACAAGATCACAAACACTGGACCAAGAAAAAATCATTCTTAATGCTTGGATTGAGTATGGTTGGCGTTATAGCGGTAAGTGAAATACTTGTCGGATCGGTAGAAGAGACGACCAAACAATTTGGATTTGGTGAATTATTCGTTGGTGCAATTATTGTAGGTATAGTTGGAAATGCTGCAGAACATAGTAGTGCTGTTGTTCTTGCAAGGAAAGGTAAAATTGATTTATCAATAGGCATAGCTGCAGGATCAGGTACACAGATTGCACTATTTGTAGTTCCAATTCTTGTGATAATTGGCATAATTATGGGGCAGCCATTTACATTAGT
>JAREAI010000403.1:0-2800 GCA_029240435.1 Nitrososphaeraceae archaeon
CACGGGTTCAAGTCTTCTTGGGAAATCAGGATTGTTAGATGGACGCGAAGCGACCACACATTGGCGTGCTTTTGATTTTCTTCGTCAATCCGCACCTAAGGCCAATATACGTGAAGACGTTAGATTTACTCTGGACGCTCCCATCTTCACCTCTGCAGGCATTTCTGGAGGAATCGACATGGCCCTGCGCATTGTCAGCCACTTTTTCGGAACCAAGATCGGACAGGCCACTGCACGTCAAATGGAATATCCTTATCCCCACCAAAACGACCGACGTAGAGGAGGTGATACTTAAAAGGAGATGATCATAGTTTATCTACCTGAATTCAAATGCATATATTCTCTCCTCTAAGAGAGGTCACTATTAATTAACTAATTGATTACTATACACAAACTGAATCCACAAGAAAAAAATAAGATAAAAATTTACCATGGTTTTGCCTCATACACTATATTAAATGGTGTCTGAATGGCACGTCTGAACTGTTTAAAGTCTGCAGCTTTTACTAATTCAGAGATACGACGCTCACCTGCTTGTGATCCCAATGCAGGTCCATTATGACATAATGTTGCAGGTACGCAGACTAAACTAGATGCAGCATAATACATAGGTCCAATTAAAGTGATTTAGTCTAAGAGGTTATTCTAACTTGTTTTTAACCCACGATATAGTTCGTCTTTGAATTTTGATTCGCAGCGGTATTTACTATAATTGTCTACATAAAACAATTTACTATAGAAGTTATATATTAGTATGATTAGTAAAAAAGGTATGGAATCGGATATTCAACTATTAGAATTAGCTACCGGTATCAAGGATTCCCTAACAAAGGCAGGATTTACTACTATTAACTTCATACTTAGTAGCAGTACTGCAACAGACATTTCAAAAAAACTTGGAATAGATCTTTATGTAGCCCAAATTATTTTCGAAGAGGCAAAAAAGATAAGAGATGTTGTCACTGCTGATACAGCTACTACTGTTAACAAAGACAGCGATTCCAATAATAATAATAATAATTATTTGCTATCAATTCAATGAACAAAATATAATTGCCCAGCTGAAAGTAACTGATGATTTCTATAATAGCGTTACCAAATTAAACTATAAATAATGAATTATTTATAATCAATTTACTATCGTCTTGTATTCTTTTGTTTTTTTGTTGAGTTTTCTGTGTCATCGCACGTTGTAACTTATGCCTTAATGTAAATCGCAGACAAAACTGCTGCTACTATCCTCAGAGTTCTTTTCTACACTCTAGAAACTTAGCCCAAATGTCAATGGAATCTTTGTCCAAGGAGAATACCACTTACCTAACATAAATCACTTTTACAATCTTTACCTTCATCATCATACCAGTTCATAAATCATACATTTCATTTGTTCTGGTGTAAGGACAACTAAAAAGTAGTTTGACATGATTTTAGAAATTCAAGGGAAGATTTACCCATGAATCTCTTTTTCTAAAGCTTCCTTGAGCATATGCATCTGTCTTTTTCTTTCTGTTTTGATTGTTTGCCATATTTCTACCAAATCTGATTTTAATTCAGTTGATGATGACATCTTATATATCAAAAGACAATAAAATATTTAACAGATACACAATCTGTTCATCATTATAAACAACTTATGCGACTCATGAAGCAGCAGATTAAACTGAGGAAAAACATGTGAATAAACAAAATAGAAAAAAGAATTCAATATTAAATTAGAAAAATCCATATATACATATCAAATAACAACTAATTCCTCTTTTATCTTTCCATATATCCATAAACCTACATCAACAATAATTATGGCCCCAAGATAATCGAATGTGTTATAATCGATGCATGATCTGGTTGCAAATGATATCAGATAAAGGGAACGTTTGTGATACCATCTGCTTTCTTCTTTGTAATAACACTTCGTAATCACTAAAGTTTGAGCATCTTTAAGATTTTACTATAATACATTCAATCTTGGAGCGTACATTGTAGTGCAGTTAACCCTAAAGTTAAACAAGACGTCAATCTTTAAAGTCTTTGTAATCTAATACTTATCAGGATGAGAAGCTTCAACGATTGGTGGAAGACAGTTCCAACTGATTTACAGCAGAAAAGCCGTAAAGGTGATGAACAAAACAAGCCATTGCTAAATCAAATTAACTATGCTTTTTTGCATCTTCATTTGGCTGGAAAGCATGATGCTAAGCCAAGTCATGAAGAGCTAAAGGATTGGCTTCATAGCGGTCAAATAGATGTACTAAGGATGAACAAATAAGAAAATAGAAAATCAGCTAATTATTATTTTTTAAATCTAAATTAGTATGGCTTTAGGTTTTACAGCGTAAAAAAGACAATGCTAATGCAACTGTCAAATGTGCACATATATTATTCCATAATATATATAATGAAAATGCATAAAATAAGACTTAATAATTTTATCTCTTAATTAAAGAATCATAAACTAGCAGTAGCTATTATAAATGTAAATATATTCTAACAAATAGAACTCTTTTAAAATGAGAGTTCTTATTGCATATACATATGGCTGCTACTGCATTCTTAGTGTTTTATCGTTTTAAAGCAATGAATAAAGAAGAAACACAGAAAGCTAATGATGAATGGAATAGATTGAAGAATGGCTTACCTTCTGGTATTGAGCTAGTAGGAGAATATATCCATGCATGGGGTATTGAATATAATGGTTTTTTGTTATTTGAAGCTGATAGTGCTGATTCATTTTTGGATTGGTGGTCAAAGTTTAAGGATACTATTAGATGGTATGTAGAGGAGACACATACAATAGTAGCAA
>JAREAI010000218.1:0-7461 GCA_029240435.1 Nitrososphaeraceae archaeon
TATTTTTTTGAAGTGATTCTATATATCCATCAGCCTTATAAACTGAATTGATGATATCGTTAGCCAGACCTAAGATACTTATTTCAAAGACTTCATCGAAATGAATATCCCAATTAGCAGTAATCTGTATCTTATTATTTGCAGTAGAGGCAGGTATAAAAATCAAATGATTAACCGTATTATAATGATTATATTTCCATGCTATAAGACGTGATTTATACTCAATAATTGATAATAATGGTTCTGCCAGATGGACAAGTTTATGTCTGAATATACATTGAAGAAGGGTACTTTTCTCTTCATTATATCCCATAAAATCTTTCATATACTTTTTAGATTGTTGTGTCGTGGAATACTTTTTAGATCTTTGAGTTGTAGGAGCAGCCTTATCAGCTCTTCCTGTATAAAGAGCTCCAAGTAAGTCAATATTAGAAAAACAATAAATCAATGCAGGAAATGGCGCATAAGGCTGAGTTTTAATGCAATGGTCTATATCTTTTTTAACCGCATCCATCCTTGTTTTAATAAAATCCTTTGCATGATTTAACAAATCATGCTGATTGGCAAATTTACTCAATATAGCGATTGATACGTTTGTCATATTAATAATATGCTATTGTAAATTAACATGTTATTTTTTAGTGGGATAACTATACCATGTCAACACATACTATTTTTTATTCTAGATTTTTTTACATTATACTATATAATTGGTAAAATCAATTTTGCCGAGTCAAATTTGATGGGCTAAAATTAAATTAAATTAAATTAAATTAAAATGAATTAAATATTAGCATTAGCCTTAATCACATTAAACAAAAAAGCAGAGAAAAATTAATTTGGTATGCCTTCGATCACAAAACAAACGCAAGGAGTTGCTATTTGTTCTCTGATAATAATACAAAGTGCAAATAACATCTTCCCTATTTCTTCTTGTTTGCTTACAGTCTCTAAGAATATTGGAACAATAGTCAATAGTATATTCTATGGTTTATGCTATTCTTTACTAAATTAGTAAAGCCCTTCTACGTTCATTATATGTATGTATATACATATATACATATATATATGGCATACTTTTTGAGTTGAATTCTCTTTTTTATCTTTTATAAAAGCATAAGAATAAGGATTCTCATATAGCGAAAGCATAAGAAGTAATTCTAACTGTTTACGTTTTTTCCCAATCTATTGGAACTATCTATCTCCCTTACTGATTCGTATTTAATTTTGGTCTGTCCTTCTTCTTCCATCTGGTCAATTCTTATATAGATCATTTCAGATGTACCTCCTTTTTCACCTTGCAGCTCTAAATATGGCTTGCCTCCTTTTCTACCATCATTATTTCTCCAATCTCCGTCGTCTGTAGCTGTCCACCATAATTTCCAATCATTTGCAGGATTATCATTAGCTAATAATCCTTTGTTATCAACATATACTTCAATCTGAACGCTATTATCTTTGTTATTGTAGATAATAACTTTTAGACCGACCCATCTGCCATTGAGATCGCCAATATTTCTATATGTACCATCTGCTATTTTTATTTCATTTTGAAATTTAGGAGTTTTGGGGTGTTCTGGATATTCTTTTGCTAAATGCGGCTCTCCATTGAACTCTACTCCTATGGCATAACATCTACCAGCAAGCCTATGATCATTGTTATGTTTTCCTCCGCGTAATTTGAAACTTACTTCGTCGTCGTCATCCTCTTTTGTGTCTAATTTGATATAGGCTGTATATTCACCATCTAACACCGCTACATCCTCTAAATAGAATTCATCTCTTTCTAAACGACTATCATGTTTATATTCAAAACCATAGTTTTCTTCTCCTTTTGTTCCATAGATCTTTGTAACTCCGTTACGATCAACTAATAGCTCAGGAATGGGAGGCCGCAATAAAGGAGTAAGAACAATAATGATTATTGTCCCCGACACTATAATTATTATAATTATTATTATTAACGAAATTGTTTTTCTTTGTGGCCTAAGCCATTTATCCATATGACAACTATATCAAAATATAATTATAAAGAAGACGCAGCACTTGTAATAAAGTCTAGGTGAACTGTTCCCAGCTATAAAATTTCTTTTTTCTTTATGATTTAGGCAATATATATAACCAATCTCTATAAAATATCGATTACTTTTTGATGTTAACACTTATAATGATTAATAGCTAGCGTTGAATGTGGTACACGACCTACATGTTTGCAATAATTGTGGAGTAGTTTTTGACCTTGAACGCCGACAAGATAAAGATTGTCCATTATGTCATAGTGGGAAACATATTCCAATACAAAGAGCCAATTGGTAAGACGGTACATACCTTATTTATCATCATATTTGCAAGCAGTTAATATAGGGCATCAACCTATATAGTATGATAGATGAACAACTCAGCTCACACTTATTATCTAATTCTGTATCTTTCCACACGGTGATTGCAAACCATGACACTTTGTGAAAGATGTACCAAAAAGGAAGAATATCATACATGTTCAACGTGTAATCAGCATTTGTGTATGAGCTGTTTTAATACCGTTCATTTTGGTATAAATGCTCCAAGAGCTGGTAAATCAATGGTGTACAACAAATGCATTTTTTGTAATAAGGTATATGCAACTAATGCAAAAAGTAGTGTTTGCGATAAATGCACAATTATACTTACTTGGCAATCTGGAATGGACTGTCTTGCTGCAGTAAACAGGGTTTCAGAACTAGTGAGAACAAATAAACTGGACTCAAAATTGAAAAATTTAGGCTTAATTTTTATATTAAATTCTTTCTTAAAGACAATGATCGATGATGATGACGACGACGACGACAAATTGACAGATCCAGATTTTGATGATAGAAAAGTATAATTGTAAAATTAAAAATAGTTTTGTATAGTTGTTGTTATATATTATTACCATAACGAGGAGGACGACTAGTATGTCCATTTTCTCTATTAGAGGTCCTTCTTGATGGTGACATGCTATCATTGTTATCTCTTGGACGTTACATAATGGACGTTACATAATGTATGGTATCAGTATGCTGATATCGTAATCGATTTTAACAAATAAGGCAGTTTGCATAACAAAGTTTGATATCTTACAAAGTAGGTTGAATTGTTAAATTGTACTATCACATGAATCTTCCCAAATTTCTTCTCTTTTCCTTAACAAAAATACAATTAAGGAGATGTTGGCTAGTTGGAACTATTACAGATAGAGACTTTATTCATTATAATATTGGATAACCTTATGTCATTAAATTATATACAAAAATTTATTTGGCTTTCTTCTAAGTGCTTTTCATAGTGTTTATTATTGTCCATAGCCAGTATTCTACAGCACAATCTCGATATGTATTAGTTACACTTAATCAAACAGTTCTTAAGTGAGTTTAATTAAATACTACTATGAGATTCAATACTAGAAATACTAGCAATTATCCATCAAGATATAGTCTTGGCAATCCTAAAAATGGTCATCAGAGGGTTATAGTTGATAGAGACAATAACAAGCATCTTGAATTTTTTATGAATGGTAGCTGGAGACATGACCCAAAATGCCGAGAGCTTACAAACAAGGATTGTAGAAATAAACTCTAGGGAAAGTGTAGAAAAATAGTTAAGAATCTAGTATTAATGGACTGCATTGATACATGTTGATAGTATTGCATTTAACATAACTATATTAGTCAGATTCTTTAATATAAGATGAGAAGAAGAAGAAGAAGAAGAGGATGAAGAAATAAAATGCCAATGCTTATGATACAGTGTAAAACTTGCGGTGAAGTCTTTCCAGGACTTTATATTGACGAAGGAAGCAATGATGCTATCAAAGCAACTGCCACAAATGCTAATACTTCACATACATGTTCAAGAGGACACAAGAATGAATATGTTACAGTAGACTACATGGATTGGTCTACGCAAGAATGAATTTCTTACAGTAGACTACCTATAGATTGGTATTGACTTTTTCTTGAATGTAACCAAAGTAATACTGGTAACATATCCAGATGATTTCAGGCTGCAAGAAGGAAAAAGTCTAGTAGAGTCACTAGTAGTAGAAACAAGAGGCTCACAAATTGTAAAGATAGTTACTCAAAAGTATCTAAACCACTCAGAATATGGTTTAGGTTCTGGCAAAGCTGAAGAAATCAAGGAATTTGTAAAGGAATCCAATGCCGATCAGATAATTGTTGACGAACATTTGACCTCAAAACAGATACATAACTTGGAGAAACTAATAGGCGTACAAGTTATAGACAGAGAGCGGTTAATACTTAACATATTTTCTTCTAGAGCTACTACAACTGAGGCAAAGCTACAGATTCAACTCGCTGAAATTAAATATGAAATGCCTCGAGTCAGAGAAAGCGCAAAGCTAACTTCAGGTGGTGAAAGAGCTGGAAAAGGTGGCATGGGAGAGTATACAGTCGATGTAAAGTTCCGAGATCTAAAAAGACAAGCTTCGTTTATCAAAGAAAAATTAAAGTATGCACAGCGAAAACGTGAGCTTTATCATCAACAAAGACTGAAAACTAGAATGCCTGTTGTCTCGCTGGTAGGTTATACCAGTTCGGGAAAAACTACATTGTTCAACCTGCTGACAGATCAGCATAAGGAAACTTCACGTAGTTTGTTCACAACACTTTCAACAACGACAAGGTCATTAAAAATTGGCGACAAAGGAGTGTTGCTTACAGATACAATAGGTTTTATTAGCAGGCTTCCTACCTATATGATAGACGCTTTTAAATCGACACTAGAAGAATCACTTGCTGCCGATTTGATTTTACTCTTGATAGATTCATCAGAGAAGATTGAAGATATTAGAATAAAGTATTCAAGCTGTTGGGATGTTTTAGATGAGCTGAAAGTAGACAAATCAAAAGTGTTTGTAATTTTTAGCAAGTTTGACAAAATACGCTCAGAACAAATTGAGGAGATTTCAAAAGATTTAGAGATATCAAATCCAGTAGCTATATCATCCAAGACAGGATATGGGATACATAAACTAAAGACTATGATCGAAGATCATATTGTAAATTGATAAACTCATAGAACAAATACATAAGTTATTATAGGTACGATATCTCTACTAAGAGATGACTAATAAACACACAATTCATACTTGTTGTAGCAGTCATAACGATGATATTGTTGCTGGTGTAAATATTCATCGAAAATTTCACGAGGTGAAAATAAAATGAAAATGGAAAAAATTTTTACGTCGCTGAGATCTTTTACTACCCATAACGGCAAAACAAAATTTTGCGCAAATTGCGCTAACATGGCCACCCAAGAAGCCTTATTCAACGTAGGTGGAGGCGTTACTCTAATAGAAAGATACTGTGAGACGTGTGCAAAGACAGTAAAGTAAAAAATAGCAAACTCACACACTTTATTTATAATAATTAGTTTATCTAAATATTATGGACCTAGAATTTTAATCGATTCATATTATACCATTTTGTAGAATTCGAACCCCCTCAGTTCGTTGTCTTTATTTTGGGCTCATAGACGATACACTTCATATGTAACAAATAAGCCTTTTTCTATGGGAGATATAAAATATGTGAAGGCTATCATAAAGCATCTATGAAAGAAGATATTAGGATTTGACATGCTAGGATTATCTTTCTAATTACTTTCTTCTAGTTTAAGTAGCTTCATAGAAGATAGAAGGTTAACAAAACAAACATGTTTTAATTCTTGGACTACTTTTGTGGTGGTAGTGGCATCCGTGCATTGCAAAGATGAACATGAAGTAAGGGTCTGATTCTAATTCAAGCAATCACTTTTCACTTTTTTGTTTCATAGACTGTATATGGGAACTAATATCACAGCGTATTCGAAGGGATTTGGATCATGATTCTAAAGGAGTTTGATAGTACGTTTTATAACATTTCAATTATTCATTCCAAGACAAAAGTAAGTATTTACACTATCTGCATTAGGAGGGATTTAGGTTCCGCATGTAAATGGTTCTGATAATTCAATATTTAGCTTTTCTATTTGAACTTACTTTGACAACGAAAATGGATTTATTATATGAAACAAGTGATGTATATGAACTAATTAAAGTCATTAAATGGCATAATTTACGTTTCTTAGAATATGTTACCATATAATGTTAAAGTGAGAAAAATATCCTAATCTAGAATTAGGTTTCAGACTTTTCCTATTAATAGAAAACAGGTTGTAAGAATTACATATAATATAAAAATATACTTAAAATTAAAATTTTAGTATATTATTTAATATAATTTCTAGACACTTCTATATATTCTTCACAGAGTACAAGGTTAGATGAATACAAAAACAGCAAAAACAGCTTTGGCAATCTTTTCTATGGTCGCACTGTTGACAGCAGTGACGGCAAGTAGTATTGCCAGCATTGCATTTGCGTCTCAAGAAGAGGATGGTAAGCAAGGTGGCCCCAAAGACGAAAGGAACTACGGAGATTGTAAAGGAGACTTTAATGACAAGGTTTGCAAAAGAGAACATACTGGTAGTCGTTGAATAGAACTCTACCTGCATTCTTTTTTATTTTTCCAACGTTTAAATCAGTCTTATTTTCAGTTGTTACTACTAAAAAGGTTAACAGGTTAGATGCATTAAAAACACTGGGGAATTTTTATTTTGTAGTTGTAAAATAGGTTTGGAATAAACTGCGATCATTTTTTTGAAGCATTGCTCTGTATCTTTTTCACACTAAAAAATATAGTTACTTGTTTGTAAATCTTATAGCATTACTTTGTAGATTATTAGAAATCAGTTGAGTTAGCATCATACCTCTGTCTGCCTCAACCAAAATATTATTACTATTATCATCCCCAACTATTATTACATATAGTATTTTTACTCACTAATAATATCAGGTTAATTTTGAAATCCTTTAATTCCTTTTTACTTATACATATATACGATCTTCTAATACAATTTTTGATATTCATTATTTTATTTAAGTTCTGAATCAACCTTATTATGATCAATTTTAAATGCTCTTATTCTTAGCAGAGAAGTCATTATATAGCCAAATATAGCACCCCATATTAAATGAAAACCAATTGCAGCAAGTGCAATATTTCTTATTGATTGATTTATATCTTCGGATAAGATCTGTCGTTGAGAATCTATAGCAAGTATGGTAACTATATAATTGATGGCTGGCTGAATTAATAATGCAGTTATCGGCAAAAACAAGACTAACCATATTACAATACCTGAGACCATTCCAATCAAAATGCCTTTATAGTGTTTGAGCATGATTGATTCTTTCCATCGTGTTATTATTATGAATCCAAATATTGCTCCTAATATCGTTCCCGTTAGTATGTGTAGACCAAAGCCTAGATATGCAGCGGTAGCAAAATTATCTGTTAATCCTGAACTAAGACCCAATATTGAATAAAACGTACTTATTTGCCAACCTATTATTACTTCAGCTATCGCTATAGC
>JAREAI010000219.1:0-5649 GCA_029240435.1 Nitrososphaeraceae archaeon
TACATCATACTATATATTGTGGGTCCAAATAAAGCGACAAGATTGATTCGGGCCCGTCGGGATTCGAACCCGAGACAGCCGGATTTCTTTCCGAAGATAGAAGATAAAAGTCCGGTACTCTACCTGGCTGAGCTACGGGCCCAGGTCATAGTTACGCTCGTAGATGGCATAATTTAATGTTATACATCCAATTTAATAAAAAATATAATTGTCCTTCATTCTACATCGAAACACTATCCTTCTGTGTTTAGTATATAGTCTATCAAGACTCTAATATATTATCTAAGACAAAACAAAACATTTTAATTGGTTTCTCCAATGTCTTGATAAGTGCGCCCGGGTAGTATAGAGATGCTTATCGGAAACGATTGTTAGCGTCGTAAATCCCGGCCCGGGCGCTTAAATCACCTGCAGCATTATCTGATTATCTTTAAATCATATGCAAGCATTTTATACATCTCGTCATCGTCTATAACAGCCATAAAAGACAATGTTTTGTTGACCCCTAGCTCTGATTCTAATTCAAAGCCATTGTCAGAATATATCTTTCCTCCTGCTTCCTTTAGAATAAGATATGCCGCAGCCATATCTGTGGGGCGGATTTTACCTCGAAAGTCTATATAAGCATCCATTAAGCCCCTAGCAAAATAACATAGTTCAAGAGCATTTGCTCCAAAATGTCTTATATGAATTGCCTTTGAGATAAGCCTAGATAGACGATTAATGGTGTCTGCTGAAATTCCTGAAATATTCATACCTATTAACATATCTTGTTGACTCCTATTACTACTACTACTACTACTACTTCGTCTCGCATAAATCCTATCTTTATTCCAATAAGCTCCTTTTTCTTTTGAAGCATGATATATGTCTCCTGTAGTCAAGTCAATAACTGCAGCATCTACAACAGAGCTCAGTCTATAATCAATTGAATACGCCAATGAGCAACAGTAGAATGGTAACCCTCGACTTGCATTCATTGTTCCGTCAATTGCATCCATTATTAGAAAGCCACCATCTTTTCCTTGTATTCTACCACATTCTTCGCCAATTATTGTGGGTTTAAAATGGTATCTCTGAATAGTATCAATTACAGCTTTTTCTGCATCAAGATCAATCTTTCTAGAGATATCTCCCCCTGCCCCTCGACCAAATTTTTTATTACCTTCTATTGTTCCAATAAGATGTTTGGTATTTTGATACACTTCGTTACATGATTCTTTTAAAATATCTATTATCAACATGATTTTTTTTATCTTTGGTCGCTGTATTTATCAATAATGTTTAGTTTCTGTTCAAAAAGAACTCAAGCGAGTAACAATGAAATTTGCTTAAGCCGAGATTTGTTTATCTATCTTTCTTTTTCTTTCTTTTATTAGTCTATAGAGACGGAGCTTCATTGCAAGATAAATGCTATAAAGTTGAAATTTAGATTGCATGATGCTTATTATTAGTCAATATTCCTTTTTAAGCTTGACGGAATGTTTTTTCTTTTTATTAATAGCTTTTTTATATCCAACTATTTATCTTCACTATTGTGGTGACTTGAAAGGAGACAATGGCTTGTCTATTTATTCACTATTACCATTGTAGTTACCATTGATGAATTAGAAGCAAGTACAACATCTCCGGTATCTGTCAGCAGTTTACTATTCAGCAGACCTATATCATAAACTACGCCGGTGTTTCCAAAAACTGTAATTCTGTCGCCTATCTTGAATGGTCTTGTTATTGCCAAGTATAATCCTGCTATCGCATTACCGATTATATTCTGTGCTGCAAAACCTACCACTAATCCTGATATGGTGCTAATGGATGCGGCTACAAGAGGATCCTGACTAAGGTATGAAATTATGATTGCAATGACAATAATAGCTCCAGCAATCTTTATGAAGCTCTCTATTGACTTAGCCGTACCTTGAATATATTCTCCTGCTAACTTGTGGAAGGTATTGCCGATTATTTCTATAACAAAATAACCAATGACAGATACCTGGGCCACCTGTAAGAAAATCAGATATTGTTTTGGGAGCATCGGCTTCAGAAATGCTGTACTTAAAGTCAATCCCACCGCAAGTATTATACCGAGAATAATAATTCTTTTTACAGCTAATCGTTTTGTCATTGTTCTGTTTGCGCTATTGGTTTGAGTCTTGTTAGTATCTTTACCTGGTTCATTGGTATACATAGTAAACTGATTATAGTGAGTAAAATTCAGATAAAAAATGTATTGGATTTCCCCCCAAGGACTATGTTATAATACCAGATATAACCATTTAAAAAACAGTTCGAGTTCGTGCTGCTGGGTTAAAGTTGCTTCAAATCTACAATTATTCTCTTAACAATGGTTGCTGTTTTCTTCTTTTGCTTTTCGTCATATATAGAAACATAATACTATGTCATATTGATACTTATAATGCACATAATAATACTACTTATTCAAAATACTAGAACATTAATTGGATTTCAACAGATCTCCCCCCAAATAAATACGCCTACTGGATCTTTCCAAATTTTGTTCAGCAAAAAAGAAATGACGTTTATATAAAGAATATGTATTATCTATTCTCAGGATACTAATTTGCTATTGTATAAAAGATTATTAGTTGCATTATTGGCCGCCACATTATTTCTCCATATTGCTTTAGAATCATCAAGACCATTTCAGATAGCATCTGCAGGTGATGACGAGGAGAATGAGGAGGATGTATTTGACGAAGATGATTTTGAAGAAGAGAGCGACGATGATTTTGAAGAAGCGAACTCGATACAGATATGTTGTGCTTGGGGTGAAAAACTTGCAGATGGTTCGCTAACATACAAGATAAGTGGAAGTGATTCAGATATTCTGCAGGCAGTTCGTACTGCCATAGAAGACTGGGATTACAAGATAATTGGCCTTGAACTTGACGAAATAGATAAGAAAAAAAAGGACGCTGATATAGAAGTGACTTTTGAGGATGATGGGGAGGAAATAGCTGGGCAGACAATAAATAATTTTAATGGATTTGGTTTTATTGATTACGTGGAAATGACTATATCAAAAAATGCCTTTGGAAGAGATTTTGATACAAAAACAGTTGAACAAATAGCAAAGCATGAAATGGGGCATGCATTGGGTCTTGGTCATGCAAACTTCGAGGGTAACCTTATGACCGAGCTTGTCAATGATGGTACAGGAACAATTGATGACTGTGAGATTAAATCTGTTAATGAGGCTAATCAATGGAAGCTTAAAGATGGCTCTGATTCCGCATATGCTCCAAGTAAATATGACGTAGAATGCTGAGCTTAAATTATTTTATTCAATATTATGATGATCTTTCCAAGACTTGATAGACAAAAATTTGTTAAAAAAGTATTAGCAAGAATGTGAGAATTGGTAATGAGAAGATATCTTCCAATTAAGATCTCCTTACAATGGCTCTATTAACTTAGGGCATTTTCTATTACAAAATCCGTATGGCAGGGAATATTAGCATGAGACCTACAATAACCAATAGGAAGCGCAGTTCATGAACTGTTGCATCTATATTAGGCATTATCTCGTTCCTTACTGGCAAAAATTTTCAATATATCAGTTAGTAAAAAACCCTACGCATTTTAAATTAATCACAGAAACATTCAGAATGAGGTCATTTGTTTCATATATGTATGGCCCATGGTGATATAACCAGACATCCGGTATTTCAAATAAAATGGATCGAAGGTTGAAGCATCTCAGAAGAGGGATGGAGATTTCAACTGAATAACAATGATATCATTATACATCATTTATGATCGTTATGCTACTCCTTTACTCTTTTAATGTTTAATAGGAATCAAATCTTCCGCCTGATTCCCTAATTATAAAAAATAAATCTTTTTCAATTATTTTAAAATTTGATCATTTTTATTACATTCTATCAAGCCATTTTCCAACAACATATTCTGTATTCTTTCGGATGCGCATAAGAGAAAAGCCCTTTACATAATCTTGCTCTTTGCTGTTCACCGTTTGCAGCTTCTAAATTAAGGCAGCCATACATGTCTGTCCTGCTCCTATGTTCGATAATTTTTCAGTATGTATAAACAAACTGATAAAAAAGCAAGACAGTATAAAACCAATAATATTTCATATAATTCTAACAAGTATAACAATTCTAAAGCTAAATTTATTTGGTAACGTTAAGATTCATTTTGAATCATCACACCAACAAGGACCTCAGAATAGACATCTATAGTAAATGGTCATGAGTCTGTTTACATATATATATACGCCAAATTGGAAGACTATGAAATACCTACTATTGAAATGACATTACTGTTAAAGTGATACCATCATTCGAGTATATCCAGTAGTAAGCATCTGCCTTTTCAAGATGATTGAAAATGAGACAACCATTAGTATAGAGGTAAAAAATAAAGATATTACAGGTGAGTTTGCCATCACCTTATTCTCTATAAATATGCTTGGAAAAATCATAGTAACGTTAAGATATAAACCCAGTGACACAAAAACCAAGGAAGTTATAATCAAGGAAGGAATTGAATAATCTCTTATAAGTTGACTCAATGGTCGTGGTTGTCTGACTGTTTCGTCTGTTTGAACTCCAAGAGACGTTGATGTCTCCTCTTCCTTATTGTGTGTTGGATAGACAGCTGATTTCTTGTCAATTTCGCGTAATAGCTCTAGTCCTTCTTCAGTAATTTTGTATTGCTTAGAGTCCTTGGTAACATAATCCTCCATGCGCTCCAAATGGTAATAGATTGAACCTGTGGAAAGTCCTGTAGCATTTCTGATCTCAGAGAATCCCGCTGAACCGTTTCTCTCTGCAATTGCTCTCAATATTTTGATCCTCGTTAACCTGGCTCGCAGCTGAGTCTCTCCTGTCAATAGTGTTTATATATCATAAAATTATTTATTTCTTTCTTTCTTTCTTTCTTTGTTTCTGACTGCGTCTCACGAAATCGACAGGTATTATTATTATGAGCCCGAGCAAGACTTATACAGACTACATACAATCATCTCTAACGCGTTGCCAGGTGGGGTCGTAGCGAAGCCAGGCATCGCAACGGGCTCCAGATCTAAAGATTAAGGCTAGTAATTAGAAAAGACACCCGTGGGTCAAGGGTTCAAATGGTTTAGGTCAAAATCCTTATCAGAATAGATCCCTTCGGCCCCACCATTCACCATTTGATTCCATTTCAATATCTCAATACGGCTTCTCTGGGGATTTGAGATATACTTCTAAAGAGTATTGATAGCAGTAACTTTTAACATTCATATACTGTCTATTGTATTATTCGAAGCTCAACTTTAGGCGGCTGTCAAAATAATTTAGTTTCAGATAAAGATATCCTTTTAATTATACTAAATTCATTTTATAATTAAGATGTACCCTTTAACTCAATAGTATTCATTTAGTGCCTATACACTTTGATATCTCATTGTAAGAACCAAAATTTTGTTTTGCTTCCGGGATAAGCCTTCCTATGACTTGACACGCAGAATCAATGAACACTGTTTCAGGATCCTGTCTTTTCAATAATTTAAAAAGTTTTTTTTTCGAAGAATTTAATTTTCTAAAATAAAGAATAGAGCTCTCTTCAATTATCATATCTGCATCAACACATGCAACTCCATATTTTAGTAAATGTGACTCTAAT
>JAREAI010000220.1:0-6372 GCA_029240435.1 Nitrososphaeraceae archaeon
AAACATGATATGTATAATACACTAAATGAAAACTTTATTAGAGCATTAAATGAGATAGCAAAGTTTCAACCCCAATATTTGCAATCAATATCTAATTTGCAGCTTGATTTCATACAAACAACAAAGAATATTATTCAGAATACAATATCTGCTCAAAAGCAGATGGCTAGCAACAATAATAGCAGCAACAGGTTCTGGAATATTCCTCCTTTATCAGTACCAATACCGTATATAGAGCAATTTGCAAGGCAATTAAACGAATTTACCAACAATACTATTAGAGTCTCTAATCTCAACAATCAGTTTACTATCACCATACTAGATGCGATAAGGGAAAACTTGAATATCTATAACAGAGCAACAGATGAATTGAGTAGGTATAATACTAATATTATGAAGGCCTGGAACTCATTTTTTGCTGCTAAACAATATTGAACAATAATAGAAGCTTTGATTGTCAAAGTATGATGTCATTTCAATACCTCTTGTAATTCTATATATTCTATCTACAGATATATCATTCAATCATTCTCTGATACAATTTAAACATCAGTTCCGTTACCAATTTTTACAATAAAGCCACAGCTCATTTCTGGTTCAAATGTACCCTTTATCAAAAGACAACTGTGAGAATACATGTAATATTTGCAGTCTTTACACTGAAATCCTTCTGCACCTTTGCCAATAACGTATCCCTCCTCATAATTAAGTTTCCTTCCGGTTTTCTTTACAAAATCCCATACAATATCACCTGGTAACATGCCCTCACCTTTTGGAGAGAAAAATTTTGAGATCCCATGCTCATTATTGATATCACCTTCTACAATATGACAGATTTTCTCGTCTGGTAGATTAAACTTACACTTCATGCAAGCTTGATCGTTTTCGCTATTATCGGTTTGTTCTCGATAATTGGCCTCACTTTTAGAGATCTTTTTTCCAGAGCTCAAATGACGAAATAATGCTGCGTCTTGTGGCTCCATATCTCTTTCTTCTTGTTCTCCTGTTGACTTAGCAATAACTGATTCTTCCATCTCTCTATCAGAGTAACGCTATTCCAATACCGATATATATAATCAGCATTTATCAAAAATCGTTTCTTTAATAAATCGAAGATTATTAAATTGATTTTATTCTTTCCCTTTACATATTTTGGTCTAACATGCTCCAACACCTATAGATAACAAAAGAATTATATCTAAATTATCAGAACAAATCCAAAATCATTTCCTTCTATCAAATCAAATGTAGTTTTACACAACTATTCGCTATTTACTCTTATATAGTATAATATCGACAAACGTGAACTTTAGAAATTACAAGAAATTAATAATTTAATTTAATTAGATAGTCACACTAGTTACTTAATAGAGACAAAAAGATGTAAGGAGCATTTTGTTCTTATTTAATATTTAATATAAACACCCGCTCTAGGAAATATGCCAATAGAATAAATAATTGTTCATTTGTATTATCTATCTGTCTTCTGCTTCAATGTGGCTTCCATCCCCTGACTTTATCTTCTTTTGGAATGATTCCTTATCTTTTAGTGACTCTGTCATTATTATTGCCTTTGGTTGCTGCTTCTCTTTTTGTTTTATTGAATCTGATGGATCTTGTTCTTCTTTTTCAACATCTTCTGCCAATTGCTTAATTACCTTAGACTTACCAGTATCAACTGTTATTAAATAGTTCTGATTTCAGTAATTCATCTTATATCGTGGTTCATCATTATTATTATTGAAATCAGCATTTCACTGTAATTGTGTATGCTATCGTCATGTATAAAAAAACAAGCCTTGTGTTATTCAGTTCTATTTTAGTTATGGTAAGTGGCTAGAAATTCACTTATCACACGTGCATGTTTTTGCCTTGCCAGTTGATTATAACACGTAGCCTGGTTTGTTTGCATGAGGATATCAGGAGAAATATTGCAGTATTTGTTACTTATACAGTATGTTATCATCTACATTCTTTTTACTAATGGTACACAAATGATGCACTATTTGCTTCTTTCTCTTTCTCTATTTTCTACTGATGCAGCGTCTTTGTTAATATCTTATATTTTAGGCTTGGTTTCAAAAGATGGGATCAGACAAAAGCAATAAACCGCATAATCCTGCTGGATTGCGAAATGTTGTGTCAATGGGCTTTGTAAGCTTCTTTACAGATTTTTCTACAGAAATGATTTTGGGGGTTTTACCTCTCTTTATAGTTAACAACCTAGGCGCATCTAGAGCGATATTAGGAAGCATTGAGGGCTCATCCGAACTTATTAGTTATACTTTCAGACTATTTTCCGGTTCCCTTTCCGACAAACTGGGAAAGAGAAAGATATTTGTTCTAATAGGATATGGAATATCTACTGTAATCAAGCCTTTCTTCGCCACTAGTACAAGTTGGCTTGATGCTTTTGTCATTAGAGCAACTGACAGAATTGGAAAGGGGATAAGAACCGCACTACGCGATGCTCTAATCACTGATTCAGTATCCGAATCAATTTCAGGAAAGGCGTTTGGAATACATAGAACAATCGACCAAACTGGGGCAATAGTAGGGCCAATTGCCGCCTTTGCCCTTCTTCCGCTAATGGATATTCGTGGAATATTCATTGTCTCTTTAATTCCCGGAGTTGTAGCAGTAATAATCTTGATATTTTTTGTAAAGGAAGTATCTGCTAAAAGGAAACATTCCGATACGACAAAGAGCACGAAGACAATAATGTTTTCAAATTTTGGCAGTGTTCTAAAAGGAAATAACTCGTTTGTTCTTTTACTTGTTATATCTGCTATATTTAGTGTTGGAACATTCAACTATTCTTTCATTTTACTAAAAGCATCGGATCTAGGAATAGGAAAGGATGTCATTCCACTAGTATATGCTGTAATTAACATATCCCATACTATAATTGGCATTCCAGCGGGTGTTCTTGCAGATAGAATAGGAAAGGAAAGGGTATTGATAATAGGATATTTTATGTTTATAGTTTCAGCTATGCTTATGATTGGACTATCTGGAAATTCTCATTATGCTTATGTATTGGCGGCAATATTTGGACTTTATGTTGGAATTTCAGAAATAGTACAAAGAGCAGTGATTCCAAAATATATTTCTTCAGATTTGCGTGGAACTGCGTTTGGATTATATTATGTAGTGGTTGGTACAAGCTTTTTTATAAGTAATATTACTTTCGGATTTTTATGGGATAATTATAATTTAATTACAGCTATATCATATAGTATAATCTTTACATCAACTGCTATAATAGGAATGTTTGCATTTGTAAAAGCTAAATATCCTGTTAGTAAAAACAACTTATCACAGAATTGATAAGAATTGATAACTTGACGTAGCATCGAAAATAAATTGGTGAAATTCTGATCAAAGTAAGTATGTGGTGAATTTGTTTGATTGGTTATGGATTGCAATTGAACCTAAAGATAAGAAGACAATCCTTGGAATATCTATAATACGATATGAAAGGATAATTACAACACATTACAAACTGATTTAATCTGTCCATCCAAATTCATAATAGCTGGTATACACTTATTTCATCTAATTGGGAGGGGGTGGTAGCATGAAGCACAATCAGATACATTTTAGAGCAGAATTTACTATAGAAGAAGGAAAAATAGAAGAATTTAAGAAACTGGTACGGGATATGAGCAGAGTGGTGGAAGCTAACGAGCCAGATACAATAAATTACCAGTTTTATCTTAATAGAGCTGAGACAAAGTGTATTGTAAATGAAACATACACAAATTCAGAGGCTGTACTTACTCACAATACCAGCGTTGCATCACAAACAATACTTCCAAAGGTTTTCAGTGTCTCTAGGATAAGTAGATTTGATGTTTACGGGAACCCTAGCGAGGAATTACAAAAGGTTCTAACAAGTTTTGGTCCACAGATTTACAATCTATTTGCTGGGTTCAGTCGTTGACAGTTTGGCATTACCTTTTAGATCTGGCTACTTTTATGAACCAGAATCCAGTATGTATATAACACTAAGGTTTACTCCCTTGATCTGTAGTCCCAGTAATTGAATCACTAAGGATGAACCCTGAATTATATAACTTCGTAATACTTGATAATTCAAATAATATTACTATTAGTTATGGATCTGAATATCCTTCGTTAATGTTGTCAGGACGACAGCAGCAACAACAACAACAATCATTTAGTGATAGATGTACTTCTTTGATATTAGAAGAGTCTGAAAAGCTTTACAATAAGTTAACAACAGAATTGACATATAGAGTTATAGCAGCAGCGGCAACTCATCCATATTGGAACATATATGACACCATTAGTACTGGATACTCTGAACTATTTACCGTGCATTGGTAACAGTTGGAAATAGACGATAGCAGAGGTAATTAAGCGGTAGCAATGATAATAAGATTGGTATCAAATGATAACAACAACAACTTATTAATCAAATTACTCTACAGCATACTACTGCAAGTCATCATCATCAGGCACCAAAATTACATCAAACATCAAATTTACAGACTCTGAAACCAACAATATCATCATTAATATCAGTACTTCCAACTAAATCATATGCACCGTATAATATAGGTGATCTATCTATCAAATGACTACTCGCAAACCAAAGCTTTAGAGTCAGTATATAGATAATCAGGTGAGAGAAAATAATCATTAAAGCCATTAATAATACAAGAAGAAGATCATGATAATATTGTAGGCTTTCAGTACAATAGAGAAAGCATATTTGATCTAGCTTATAAGAACATAATTAGATTATAAGAATATAGTGAATATGAGAAATTTAACTTCTTGGTTTCTGCAAGAGTCACAAGGAGTAAACGCATTTGATAATATAATTTTGTTCTTTTTAAAAGTTACTTATTTATGGCGAAGAGTTTTGCTTAGATTAATTTTAATACAATTACGAATTTTATTGTAGAATTAACAAAGATGATTTCATAGTTATGACAAGACATGAGGATGTAATAATAGAGTATTTTCGTCCTAAAGAAGAAGACGTGGTCGTAGACATTGGAGCACATATAGGACGTTATACAATAATAGCTTCAAAGCGAGTTGGTGCAAATGGTAAAGTAGTTGCTATTGAGGCTGATCCTAGCAATTTTGAAATGTTAAATCGTAATATACAATTGAATCGATTAGCAAACATTACAACTTTGAATTATGCTGCATTTTCTAAAGAAACAAAATTAAAACTATATTTGCCAGCTGGAGATATTTTCACCAAATATAATACTATAATGTCTAATTGGGTATGGGTAAAACCTGAAGATAAATTTGTAGAGGTAAATGCTAATACATTAGATAATCTATTACAACAAATTGGAATAAAACAAGTCAACTGGATAAAAATTGATGTTGAAGGAGCTGAATTTGAAGTATTAAAAGGAGCTCATAATCTATTATTAAATAGTAAGAATATTGTACTTCTTATGGAGGTTCATGGTTCTCCAAACGATTACAGACTGAAACTAGAAGAATTTATTAGATCATATAATCTCAAAATAGAGTTTGAAAAGATCTATGAAAATAATGGATATATAATCGTACGAAAATCTGCTTAACTGTCTGCTACTACATTAAGTCATACCACAACTATGCATAATTCTAGATTATAGTCAGAAATTTATGATCATGATAAAAGCTGCTGGATTTAAGCATCTTAGACGTGCCGCTCAGAGACACCTATTAACCTGTTTTGTGATGAGGCTAAGGCATAGGAAGTATTATTAGAAAGGAATAGTAATAGAACCAACAATATATGCAGCAACAGTGGAAGCTTGAAGGTGATTACTTTGAGGGATGTAATTGCAATTTAATATGTCCATGTATTTTCATGGGAGATCCTACTGAAGGCAATTGCCATGTAACTACTGCATGGCATATCCAGAGAGGAAATTATAATAATACTACTAATCTTGATGGACTTAATGTAGTAGGTGTGTTTAATACACCAGGAAATATGGCAACTGGACCAAAGTGGAAAGCGGCCCTTTATCTTGATCAAACAGCAACGGCAGAACAGTCTGATGCTCTTACTAAGATCTATTCTGGTCAAGCAGGTGGATTCTTTGCAGCTTTTTCTAATTTTATTGGAGAGATTCTGGGTGTAAAATCAGTTCCAATTGAGTTCGGTGTAGATGGAAAACGTCGTTGGATACACATAAAAGATTCTCTAGAACTGGATATAGAGGGAGTTACGGGCATAGACCCTGGGAAGGAGCCACGTGTAGTTAATCCGTCATTCTCTGCTGTACCTGGATCTGATCTAATACTTGCACGTTCGACTAAATATAGTTATAATGATCATGGGATGCAATGGGATAATTCTGGTAAGAATGGTTTCTATTGTCG
>JAREAI010000221.1:0-4884 GCA_029240435.1 Nitrososphaeraceae archaeon
CTTTGTTGTATGCGACTGGATAGATTCAGATTCAGATTCAGATGAAGATAATGATAACTCACATATGACATGGCAGGATATAGAGACATTATATAATGATGGACATGATATAGGAGCAAAGTCTTTGAACCATAAAGACCTTACTACACTATCTGCTAGTGAATTGGACTTTGAAGTAGGACAATCAAAAAAGTGTTTAGCTGATCACAATATTGATGCCAGAGTTTTTGGCACGCCTTACGGCAAAGGATGGGATAACTCAACTGTGATTGATACTATTGCAAAATATTATGATTTTGCTATTACTGGTTTTTCTAAACTAATGTACTTGAATTGCGATGGATGGAATGAGCAGGAGGAGGAGGAGGAAGATGGAGACAAATCAAATACACAGATGGATTGTAGAACATATTCCGATGATGGTACATTGACCTATGCAAATAGATACTCTATTAGAGAATGGAGTCACGATTCTGCAAATGAAGAGTATGATAATGATAACATAATGTATGAACAGTTTATTAATGTAGTCAATAGCCAAGAGAATTTCAATGGAGATGGAATTATAAGAGCCATTCCTATAATAGCGTATCACGAACTAGATTATGGTTATAGAACACCTGATAGCACTAATGTGAATTTATTTGATGCAGAAATGAAATATTTGTATGATAATGGTTTTACAGTACTCACTATGGCAGACTTGGGATACGATGAAAACACAAATCAATTATATATCAAGTAGCTTGATCAACCAAACGACGAATAGTAATAGGAGTATCAGATGATTACGGAGGAGATAATGGAGAACACGATAATAGTGATATGATGGCAGTAGTAATGGATATGCAGCAGAACAAATCTAATGTTCTTGCCGCCTAATAGTAATAATAATAGTCATCATCATAACAACAACCTTTTCCCATCTCTCTTGTTTGTTATAAATATCACCTTTGAAGATATGAGCTAAACCAACGATCCATTATTATTATCATTATTGCTAGATATTAGATAAAATCATATCTTCAGATAGAGCCACTATTAAAAGACCTAGCATTGCAGAATTGTTTATCAAAATAGCAATAATCATCATAATCAACAAAGTTTGGTAAATATATAATTATAATAACTCTCTTATAGTGGAAATATCAAAGCATTATCCATTGCTCTTTTCTTTATCTTCTTTTAATTCTTCTTCAGGAGGCTTTATCTTTCTAAAGTTTACATATAATGCTATATCATAGGCTATTTTGAGTAATCCTCCGATAATAAAAGGAGTAGATAATGTAAATGTGTTAATGATAATACCTGTTAATGATGGACTAATAGCTTGCGATATATTTCTTGATATATTAGTAATACCAGCAGCTGCAGTTCTTTCTTCTTCATTAACTACAGCTACAATGTATGACTGTCTGGTAGGTACATCCATTTGAGATAAAGCCATTCTAATCAGATAAAATGCAATGGCTACTGAAAGAGAAGGAGCAACTGCAACAAGTATAATAAGGATATTAGAAGGTATATGAGTAAAAACCATAGTATTAATCAACCCAAATCTATCTGCAATCTTTGCTGATACTATAAATGAAAAAGCAGTAAGAATTCCAGCCACTGAGAAAATGTAAGATAATGTAGTTAAATCTGCTCCGAATTTAGTAAAAAACCAAAATGACACAATGCTTTGAATAACAAAACCACCTGCAAATGAATCAATAGCAAAAAGGCCAGATAGCTTACCAACAATATTCTTAGACATTGGCGATAACGTTTGTGTTAATGGCCTTGCTATCTTTCCTTCTACTTCTATTCTATTTGATAATAGAAGATAGATTCCTATTACAACAATACCTAATAAACTATACAAAATAAAGAGTGGCCTAATGGAATCAATTTGATGTAATGTCTCGCCAAATTGCTGTTGAATAATGGTTGGCAAACCAGAAAGTAGAACTCCTGCAGACATTGCAAAAGTTCCTACCATATTGTAAATTGCAAAAATAATATTTCTCTTCTTGATATTTTTTACTGTCTGTGGCAATATTGATTGTTCGATAGTAAGAAAGGCGCCTGTCTCTGAGCCAGTTACATTAATAGTACCAATAAAAGCAGCTATGATAAGCATAACATGATTTTCTGTTGTGACAAAGATTGCACCAGATATAGACATTAATGCTGCATAAATTACTAATGTTCTTCGTCTTCCTATTCTATCGGCATAGAAGCTTGCTATTAGAGTGAAGATTACACTATTTACTAGAGTAACTGTAAGTACTAAACCTATTAAAACATCATCAAATCCAATTAACTTTAAATATATAGCAAGAATAACGCTTAGAAATCCGTACGCAAATGTCCTTACTATTTTAGCAGCTAAAAGTAGCTTACCATCTCTTGAGAGCCAACTAAATAATAAATCCATAGTAAGTATTATTCTTAATAGTGATTCTTGATCTACTTAATCTTCTTATATGAATTCTTATGTGTGGAGATATTTTGGGGTTGCATAATTGAGTCAAATTTGTCTTACATTCGTAGAATGCTTCTCTTATTATTATTTCGTTTGTGGGTATATTAATCATATTGATTTCACATTAAATCGTCTTCTGATTGACATAAAACTAAAAACATCAATGAAAAATGAAGCACAATATTTTGACTTGAATTTACACTATCATATTCTCGATTATTTGGTTTCACCTAATTTTGAATCCTCCTTCTGCTTTTTCTTCTTATCCTTTCTGTACCCCTTGTAAGCATCATTTCCATATGTAGAAGGTGATTCTATATTATCTTCAGTTGCTTCAATATTGCTCATAGAATGTTTAATCCTGTTCTATTATTTTAAAGTATTCTATGCTTTAGGTTATGCCTAATCATTTGATTATGAGTTGCAATTTTGAGTCTAATCTCGCTCACTCACTCATATTCCCCCCAATCACCGCTGATAACTTTAGGATTAAGAGTATAGTATATTCTACATATTATATCTAACAAAGAGTAATTGAATTATCTCTCTATATCATCATACATCACATTCAGATCCGTTTTATTTATTGAAACTCTTCTTCTCATAGCTAATTCTTATCAGTTATATTAGTCTGCTCTAAATACGATTTAGTGTAGCATATACTATGGTAGGAAAATCAAAAGGCAACAAACAAGTAAATAAGAATGCAGCCAAAGAAAAGAGCAAAGACTCTAATAAAAACAAGAAAATGGCAAAAATCAGAAATGATTTAGGAGGAGGCCAGTCAAGAGGTAAAAGTAAAAAACAGAAATAGAAATATAATGAAACTGCTAGAAAAAATATGTGTATGGGTCCTTCAACTTGATGATAAATTCAATATAAAACAGCAAATGTCATACAAAAAATAAAAACTATCTATCATCTGAGCACATCGCACATTTTTCTCTATGATTTCAAAATAGATCTTTCTCAGATTAGAAGATCGATAATCTAATTACATATTTAATAACAGCAATAAACTATGTAGCCGATGTTCAAGTAAGTGAGTTATCAAATCTATATCTACGATATTTTTTATTTAATCTTATCTTAAATTAAAATGCTTCTGTTCATCTTTATTATATGCAAATAAAGATATCTAAGTTTAAAAATTTGCATTACTATTATTTTTGAAACTCAATCTGACATGCTCTTTGTTGTTTGTAATATCATGGAGCAGCATTAGCATTATCATCATCATCGGCAGCATTCTTAACTTGGGATCTTTAGACGTTATATATCTTTTAGTATAACCTTGGCAACTTCTTCTGATGGTGAGGCATCTGTTCTTTCATCGCAGCAGAATTGAAGTAATAGTCAAGTTTTTCAGATATACATTACCTTATCATTTTTTTATATATATATTTCATTTGTGCCATTTAATGAACGTCAAGCGGGTCATCTGCCCGGTCAGAACAGTCGTCAAGTATGTCATGTAGAGATATAGGCTATAGATGATGAATGTTTATATTATAAACTCCATTTGAAGTAAATTTCGATTAATAAATTTAGAATATTATTATAAACCTAACTATGGTTTCGCAAATATGTTATTATATCTGAACGTGTTATTATGGAATAGTAACTTGTATAATGATGCGTACGTAGCAAAGATTACAGCAAAAAGATATAGCATCTATTTAAGAGAGGAAAAAGAGAGAGAAAATAAAAGAAGGTATTTGGATTGGATTAATAGAATTCTTGCTGCAATATTTTGGCTGTTAAAGTTGATAAATGGCAGTCTTGAGAAAGTTAATATCAAAAAGAAACGCGTTATTGAAAAGGTGTTGGTTGAATAACAAATGCCATCTGATTGGCTCTATTCTATAGAGAGTGTCTAGCGAATAGTTTTATCATAGAGAATATACCGCTGGATAAGATAATATCTTGTGTCCGTGAGCAAAATGATCATTAGTAAGGAAGATGAATATGAAGAAAAAGAGAGAGAGAAGAGAGTGTGGAAGAAAAGAAATTGAAATAAAATAGATTTGTTAGATATAGATATAGTGTAGTTGACTTAAGCCGCTTGTAAGCGAAAGAGGATGTAAATTATAAATAAATCAGCTCCTTTTTCTCTAAAATTAGAGTCGCTACAGAAAACCAATAGGCTGGCGGTTTCACTCACTCAGCCAATGTCGTAAAAGCTTTGTGTCTGTCTTTTTTTGTATTTCTACAGAATACTAGCACTGCCGCCACTTAGTCTTACGTTCTCGTTTGATGTTTCTTCAAATGTTTTTGCAGTATTAACACCTATTCTAGAAAAGTCCTTTGCACTTTCTTTTGCTTGCTGCAGTGATGTTTTGAATGCTTCCATGTTTGCAAAGATCATGTTATTTGTTACTCTAGTTGCAGTAATAACATTGTTGGCAAAAGTG
>JAREAI010000222.1:0-4871 GCA_029240435.1 Nitrososphaeraceae archaeon
GTATCATTGATGTAAGAAAATATGAAAAAGAAGGCTCTCTTATGATCATAGATTCTGCAGATGCATATTTTAGTTCAGATACCGATTTAATGTCATTTGTAGAAAAGTTAGCAAAACAGGCTCAAAGCTCTGGTAAAAACGGAATATCTGTAATAGCTGATTTAGCCTCATTCTACTACTTTAATAGAATTGATAAACTTATAGAATATGAAATGTCACTACCAACAAAATATGATGATAAAATGAAATTGAAAGGATTTTGTTTTTATCATCAGGAAGACTTTGATCGAAGACTTTCAAAAGAAGAAAAGCAAAAGTTACTTGAACATCATGACAAGGCGCTAAGAGTAGTTAATTGAAACATTAAGTTGAGAAAGATGTGGATGAAATATTATATTATTAGTATGTATAAAGAGTCGCTTTACTATGTGTTTGTCATTTAGCGTTTTGTTCACTCAACATTCTATTGAACAAAACTCTACTATTTTCAAATAAAGAGTTCTACAAAATCTCTCCCCATGATTCAATTTCTTTAGTTAGGGTGTGTCATAACTTGCAAAAAGAATCATATATTATATATGAAATGTCTGTTATTCTAGAACAGGTCATCTAACTAAGGTTTAAAAGGGTATACTAATGCAATCAAAAGAGAATAGCTTTGATTAGATATTAAAAAATAGCCATTTAAATATTACGAATAATACTAATTATTACTTGACATCATCTGCATTTGTCTTGATTGATTGTGATTTTCCTTTTTCACCAAACATCATTGAAGAATTCAAAAAGATACCAGAGATTGCAGAATTCTATAGAGTTCAAAGTATTTATGATATGATCGCAAAAGTTAATGCGGATTCTGAAGAGCAATTACATGAGATTGTTATAAGGAAAGTAAGAGAAATAGAAGGAATTAAAAATACTTTAACTATGATTATTATAGCGTCCAAAGGTCCAAAAAGAGAAAGAGACAAAGACAGTAAGCAATAGTTATTTTCAATCTTTTTACCATTACATAGCGATAGCAATTTCAAATAATAACACCTTCATCTAACGAAGCATCTCTAAATGAAAGCACTGATATCCTTTACAACTGGATCGTGCACCCATGATAATAATAATATATGGTGTGCGCCTTTGAAATAAGTGAGCCCATGGTAGCAGTAGCAATTTCCGTTTCTCTCTTTTGGGTCTTAAAAGTAAGGAGTGATAATACATTGGCTAATATTTCAAAAACATAAAGAAGCAGAATTGGTCTTGATAACATGGGGAGGTCTTTAGATGCAATAAACAAATTATGTGCTTGTCCGGTATTTTTCTTGAAGTTTCAGAAACTAAATTTACCGTTTACATCACAAGATTGAATAGATGATAATTTTCTATGTCTTTAGTGATCTGTTGTGATATATCGACTGTTTATTTTTGTTCAAATAACTGAAAATAACTTTTGAAAGTTTCCAACTCACTTATACACCTTATGAAATTATATACAAAATATTCACTTTTAAAATTAGTTATACAATTCCAAATTTCTTGCTGTGGGATATTCTTGTATATATTGGTTGCTTGCTTTGGGAGAGTTCCTAAAAAGTGATTCATGCTCAAAGATTATAACAATAAGAATAAACTTACTGTTTAGACCTTCCTTCTATGGCGACCATATTGTCTTTCACAAAAAGTGTGAGATCAAATCCATGCCTGATTACAAAGACATGTCTAGACACTTTACAAAAGAATGTAGTGAATAATAGAGAGATGAAAGCATAAACTAATTAGAAGTTAGAAGCTCAAGAATGAGTTCATCGAAAAATAGGATAGAAGTATTCAAATAACCTTATTATTGACAAATTCCATAAAACATCATGGGCGCTGTATTTAGAGCAAAAGACTTGGGAAGAGATTACAAGAAGATCATAGAAAATGCAGTAAAAGACCTCAGCCCGGATACTAAAGATAATAATAAGATCATTAAACTACTGGATTCCTGGGAAGGAAAAAGATCAGAAGAAAAATTGAAAGAGATTCTGGGTCAGGATAAGACTGAAGACTTGTTGAAGAATATTAAAGCAAAAGAAGGAGAAGTCAACTTGACCAATGATGAGAGAAAAAAATTAAGTAATATGTTCAAGGAATCTCTAACCTTTGATTAGACTCTCTATAATACAAGGAAGATTGTAATTAGAAGATAATAATACCCTTAGTGATAGAACTACTGATTTAAGTATTTGATGAATAGTCTGACTTAGGATTATAGGGCTAAATTTGTGACGTAGCGAGAGAGAGATGTATATGAACCAGAAAAAAATTAATGGCTGTGACCACAGCCGCAACCACCTATCATATCACTACTTTCATGCTCACGATGCTCATGGCTTTGTTCTGAACATGATGGACACATTGTAGTACCAGTTTCAGACATGAACATGGTACCACAAGAGGTACATTTTAATTTTTGAACTCCCTGCATATCTACTACTCCCATTGCAATATAACGTAATTAAAACCTTAGGAGAATAAAAGGGTAGAAAATCGAGTAACAAATCTTGTGTAATTGTAGAGGAAATAGGACAGAAAAGTCAAAATGTAGAGTATAATCAGATATGGCTTTGCAGAAAAAAGTATCTTGCAAGGATTTTGTTGTGCTTTGTCATAAAAATTGAAATAATTGAGAGACAAACAAACTGGTGAGCATGTTACCATTAGAATGGTTATACTTATAGGGAATTGATTGTACTATGTAACCCATTTTAAGTTGTCTGACTCTTTCCTATAACTGATAATGAGTAGTCATCCAAAAGAAGAAGAAGAAGAAAACCAAACGACAAATTATATATTTTGAGAGAAAGAAATAGACAAATTGGATCAATGCCCATCTGTGGTGAGTATCTATACGCTACAATGTCTTTGACCTATACAATTTAGTTGTCTTTGGTATTCATCTATAAATTTTCCTTCTTCCAATTGTTGGTCTTATTTATAATCTTATATTATTTGGTTAGAGCTAATGGGTTAAGCGTAGGTCAGTCAAGAATAAACAACAGCTGCTGACAATAAAGGCGTTATATCTATTATGTACACTCTATTAAGATAGGTTACAAAATAGAATCAAATCTTTCTCACAATTGCACTCAAGATGCTAATCTCGAAGCTATGATGTACTTATCAATTTTGATCATACTATCCTAAAGGGAGTCGATCTTAGTAGGTTTGAGCATTGCTGTTAATGTACCTAATGGCTATAAACGATACGAATAAGGAATGATAGTATCTTATATAACAAATGTATTGAAATCGTAAATAAAATGTTGAAAATTAATTCTCATTATGGGAGAAAGAGGAAGAGAAACTGAAGTATCAGAACAAGCTACCTGTAAAGTATGTGGATTGACAGCTCGTACTAAAGACGAACTTGAAATCCATATTCATGAGGCACATGGCACTGCTAATTCAGACAAAGTTTCATCAGAACAAAAAATTGATCCTTTTCCTTGAGGTATTGCTTGCTATATGTTATTGACTAGCTCTCCTAACTTAAGAGATCACTTCTTTATTGTAATAATCATAACATGTTGAACTTACCATATATAGAACAATTTATCACAAGGCAATGAAACGAATTTACCAGCAATACATTAGAGTCTCCGATCCCAACAATCAGTTTATTATTATATAATCTATAATATCTGCAGGGACCTTAACAGATTTACATCAAGATCAGTTACTCTTCATCTTGTATGAACTCCCATGCCAATTAGTGGCATTATATTTTATAGCTATTCTCTTCATAAAAGGAAACAACAGAGAAATCAGCAGTCCATTCTATCGTTATTGCCACCATTGTTCATTAATGATCATATTATCACCGTATTTTTACGTGATCTATTGCTATTGGTTAAGGAAAGTTCAAACAAGTATATGATATATCATATAAATTTCATAAATTGCTCATTATTGTGGTATTTATTTTTCTTATTTCCATATATAGAAAAAATATAGTATGTTTCTGAAAGAATTTATAAAGTATTTAGATTAATATTATTTGCGGAAATTGCTATTTCACAGAGCTATAGAAAAAACCAGAATATTGCATCGGTCTCAAGTAGTAAACGCAATAGTGGATATTTTTTATAATGCAGTAGATAGAATATATATTTGTGGTAACTCCCAATTTCCGAGATTAATATTTTCATTTGAACCAATAAGGAAGGCAATACTTGCTGCTAAAAATAGCGGCATAAGACAAAAATACATTGTTGAAATTACAAAAGAAAATATCCAATATTGTAAAGAGCTAATAAAATTGGTTGATGATCTTCGTCACTCAGATCATACTGAGGCTAACTTTATACTAACCAAAACAAAATACTTAGGTTCTATAACATTGAATGAACCTCACCAACAGGTTATCTACAGCAATGTGGGAGAAGTCATAGAACAGCAGCACTATATTTTTGATAACCTTTGGAATAAATCAATAGGTGCAAACGAAAAGATAAGAGAAATTGAAGAAGGTATAGAAGCAGAATTTTATGAAGTTATTACCGATAATGAAAAAGCAAAAGATGTGTATATTGATCTTGCAAAATCAATAGACAAAGAAGCTCTATTACTCTTTGCAAATAGCAAAGCCATAGTTAGGACAGATAAATTAGGTATTATTGATTATCTGATAGAAGCATCAGCAAAAAGAAGAGAGGCCTTGAAAGGTGCAACAATCAGAATTATCTGTCCATCAACTGCAGAGAATTCTCATGTGATAAACAAAATTTTGCAGAAGGCACCTGATATTAGAATTCAAAACAGCGGCAGTTCTCATTCTGGACTATTTGTAGTAGATAGATCAAAGTTTATGAGATTTGAGCTTAAAGAAC
>JAREAI010000027.1:0-17093 GCA_029240435.1 Nitrososphaeraceae archaeon
ACGGGACCCAATAGCTAGTCCTGATAATCGTTTAGCAAGCATCTGTTCCAGTTTTTGTCCTTGACTTTCTGCTTCTCTAGAAACTTTATTCCAGTCCCTACTAACAACCGACGCAAGCCAAAGATCAAACTCATCCTCTACAAAGGTAATATCAGATAATGGATCTCCTGTACCTGGACTAATGGGCTTACCTTCACTGTCTGTAGAACCTGATGCATCCACTATGTGGATTAGAGCATCCGCCTGTCGCGCGTTATCTAAAAACTTGTTGCCTAGGCCTTTGCCTAAGTGTGCCCCTGGTACCAGGCCAGCAATATCGATCAAATTTAGTGGAATAAATCGATTGCCATCAATGCATAATGAATGAATTGGATTGTCTTGAACGCCAAATTCTGTACATACGCATTTCTGTCTAGCATATACTATTCCAATGTTTGAATTAATGGTTGTAAATGGATAATTTGCAGCCTGTACAGCAAGTTCTGTTGCTGCATTGAAGAAAGTAGATTTTCCGACATTGGCCTTGCCTATAATACCAATGAGCATGGTAACACTATAATATTAGTATAAGCCTGATTAATGTCTTTCAGCCGCAGAACAATAGTTAGTTATTATAATACAATAGTATAACATATTGTATTATTCTAGCAAAAAATTAATTCATTTTCTGAAAGTATATGATATCAAGGCTTAGAATCATAAATAAATTTCATAATATAAGATTTTTAATGCGGACAAGATTTTTATCCACTCGATAATTAAGACAGCATGGTAACTAATTGGCAGGAATTGTCGCCGTTTACAATCTCGGTGCAGAAACACCGATGAACATAATTTATTATCTCACACATTCAATGCGAATGCTCCAGCATAGAGGTAAAGCATATTGGAAAATGGCTATAGGGAATGCTGTAATTGAAAGAGAAGGATCGCTTCCTTCAGACGAAAATATTTTGAAAATCGCGAAGAAAGAAAAGTTACTTGGTAATAATGGAATAGGATATCTTTCAAAGAGATCACCCCAGTTCCCAAGCATGAAGTTAATACAAGTATCACTTGATGGCTTCTTTGTAGATACCGAAAAGTTATACTTGCATCCTAATATTGGACAAGCCAAGGAATCAGATTCTCTTTTTAAAATATATCAGATATTTGTAGACTTATTAATCAAAAAACAAAATCCGGAACGAGCAGCAGAGTTCTTGGATAGGCATTTGAAGGGCAACATGATTCTAAAATTGGACGATCACATCTATGCTTATAGAAATAGTAGTGGTTTTAAGCCACTTGTCACTGCCACCAACAAGTCTAAGACTTTGAGCATTATTGCATCGGAAAATTCGTTAAGGACATCATTGATTGATATGCATTTTAATGATGTAGAGCCTGGTCAGTTGATAAAGATAAGTAAGGAGAATGGATTGGAAATTCTTGCTGATCTATCGAGAGATCGGGTTATGATGGATCCATTTGAATTTATCCGCGAATCTCATGTTACAGCAATAGTCAATGGCAAGAGTATATATGCCATTAGAAAAAATATTGGGAAAGAACAGGCAAATTTTTTAGCAACCGGTATAGACATTGATTCAGCATATGCTGAACCCGATTATACTCGTCCAATGACTTTAGGATTTAGCATAGAGTATCAAAAATATTCCAAAACTTTTGAGGCTTCTGAGGGCATAATTAAGGACAGATATGATGATTCCGATCATATGATTGACTTTTCAGAACAGATTAGCAAAAATAAATTACTCACAACAGGCAAATCACTAAAATTCGTAATAAGAAATCATTTCCATAACAACAAAATAGCGACAATCCAAGGTACCATCCAGACAGGAGGTACAGTCAAGGAAACGATCCATTATTTACGCCAAGCCGGCGTAAGCCGCATCTATGTTATAGTATGTTATGTTCCAACAGTAGATGGCCGCCAGGTTGGTCTTTATACGCAGAATAGGGAATTAATTGCAAATAAGTATGTTGGTCAAGTTTCATCCATAGACGATTTAAATGAGTCATTGAAAAAGGAAATTAAAGCAGATGCAGTTTACTATAACTCGCCTACGATTCTTGCGCGTGGTATAGGCGTTTCAGAAAATGATCTCTGGTTCCCTGAATGGGTAAGATTTTTAGATTATGTTAAATAATGAAAAAAGCGATACTGACTTGTATCAAATGTAAGAGATCAAACACTTAATTATTCTCATAAAGTTTTGTTTAATTTAGTTTCTCTATTTCTATAATAGATATAAATCAAAATCTGATACATCCAATAAACTTTAATTGCAGATAGCAAATACTCTTACAATTATATTTAGAAAACTCAATAATTTTGTCTATTAGTCTTTGAATGTATGTATCAGTCAGTGAGAGATTGTTTTGAGATGAATTTCCTGCATTTTAAATAGTTCAATTTTCATTTCCATAGGTCGTTCAAAACTATGCTGGATCTAGCGAATAGTTGAGAAAATTTATCTATGATTTAACAGTCATTCTCAGAAGTTGATCATGACTATCATCCACTTTATTCAGAGCATTTTTTCTGCATCACTTAATGAATTTACTCTTACTGGCCAATCAAAATCTCTGTTCCATGGTTGATTGAATAAAATTGCAGACTTTGGAGGTGTTACATCTATTAAGTTTTTTGGAGCATCATCAATTAAAATATCAAATGGATATTCGGCTTTCGGAGTGGAGTCATAAATAAATAGCAAATCATCAGAATAAACGTCATGGAAGTCAAGCCATTTTGCAACATATGCTACTGTGGGCCTTTTATAGCTAAAAAGTTGATAGATTTCATTTTGACTAACAGGAAGAATTTTTGGAATATCCCAGACTATAATTTCTCTTTTAGTAATTCTTGCATGCCTACGTTTATTATACTCCTTTGTCCATACCAGTATGACATCAGCTAAAACAGAATCTACATCAATAGCAACAGTTCTCGCTGCTCCAATACCCGCCATAGAAGATGACGAAAGTTTCATAAAACTGATAATTTATCTGTTCATACTCGTTATTGCTCCACCATTAACATCTAAGTTGAAAATTATTAAAATATTGTTAGGACGACTGATGGTATTATGAGAGATTCATTATCTACGAAAGATTTGGACCGCAGATTCACAATCTAATATCATAATTATTAGTTAAGTAATTTTATAAGATCATATCTGTAGTATTACAGGTTATATATTGGCGATAGAATAAGAGATAAATATTCAAATACCGTCAAAGGAAATGTTATCACAGTCTTAAATGACAAATAAATAATTATAAGTTATTTTTATAGGGACAGATAAGAAAGTGTTGAATATAGGACTGTATAAATCTTTTATTATGTCTTATGAGATTCATAAAAGAATAATCTGATTTATTGCAATGAATTGAGCGTTGCTATAATAATAATTCTGTAAGCGTCTCTTACCGTAAGGTTAGATAACACTCGAACAAACGAGAAGTTTCTAAACAAGTTCCTTATGCATCCGTATGCAATAATATCTTCTGTCTCTGATGTCATAAAAACAAAATTACGATGATTTCACTAGGAAGAAGTGACAGCAATCAACTGATAGAAATGCGAAGAGGAGAACTAATAATAGTAATAATCAAATACATTCGAAGAACTGCTTTTCCTCCTTCAAACCAAAGGCATAAAATATCGTGATAATATCATTGAAGTATCATAAGAATTCAAATCTGAAAAAAGAATCTGACGCTTTCTAAAATGGGATGAACTTCAATATATATTTTATAAACAGATGTAGAATATATCAATTAGAAGAGATTCTTCTAATCTAAGATGACACAAAAGGTATACATACAAAATAAATTTCTGCTTTGTCTGAATACATATATGATGTCAAACAAAATAGATTAGTTAGTTTTATATGAACTGAATGTACTACATTGTTAATTTCTAATCCTCCCACAATAGTCAATTATCAATCTTTCTGCTTTTAGTTTTGATTATAGAATAAACTGTTGAATGGAAGCAGGAAAAGGTAGGTATTTATAAATTGTAGTTTTATAACAAGTCTTAAGAAAGTTATTGAACAATGGTAATAATAAGGATTCAAAAGAAGGTTCACATGATTTAACTAAAACATGGGTTATAGAATGGACTAGCAGTCTAGGCAAAAAATCACATCAGGAAAAAGATGACTACTCTCTAGCGCTAGAAGTCTTCAATGAGAAATCTAAACGAGGAGAAGTCCTACTTTACGAGGTTCAAAAAACTATTTCAGATGGATCTGTATTGAAAAAAACACCCATACTGAATTCAAAGAAAGCAAAAAAGAGAAAAGAGGAAGCAGTAAAGAAAGTTAGAGAACGATCAGAAAAAGGAAAAAAGAAGATCATATTAAGTGATATAAAATTGAGAATTATAATTTTAGCAGCAGTTATTGGCACATTAATTGTGATTCTGTTCTTGATTAATTCATACACCAATACTGGAAATATAGTTAGTAACCATGCCATTCTGCATCTATTCTATGTTGATCGCCTGTTTTACACTTTTCCAACAAATGAGATATTTTCATCAATGAATAGACTTAACCATAAAGTTTCATCTTCAGATACTGATCTTAATTTTGAATTGATATGAACTTGGCAGTTGTCTCCCTGTGATATGAGAGTGCATCGATCCATCTATAAATCTATATAACGAACCTCCCAATTCCATGCACAGGTTTAGAATAGCCTCCGATGTAAATTGCATTCATCAAATATACGATGGAAAGCTTTAGAATAGGAAACAATTTTTTTGGGTCGTATGTATACAATTCAGTCATGGTCTAATAACTTCAAATTTATTACATACGTATTCCAAATGGTCTCAATCAATTCTCTAGGATAATGCAATATGCTCACATTTCATTATTGCATGCTCTCGCTTTTACTATCTCTTCGGTAGTTGCTAAGAAGGACAAAGTCAGTACCAAAACATTTTTTATGATACTCTTTTCCTGATTATCAATTCTATTGATGTAATTCTAACCTATGTCGTTGATTAGTCTTTGAGAGAATGGGATTTAAAAACTGATCTCTGAGTTGTGGATACCAAAACAGATAATTTAAATAAACAGATAAGTAGTTTACGAGTCAGGAAGGTTAGAGGATTATTGAGATGATTCTTTCTTCTCGAACCCAAAATAGCAAGAATGACACTCTTGCTTGCCATAGATAACACCATTTTTGCCACACATTCTACAAATCTTTTCGTTGTCTATAGTCGAATCCAATGATTTGGCCTTTTGGAGGCATTTACTACATATAGGTGCTTCAAGATCGTAACTTGACAGAAAGCCGGAACCACATTGAAAGCATCTCAAACTGTACATCTTCCCTTTTGGTTTCCAGCGTTTGAACAAATTAACCATTTACTTTCCAATACTGTTATATTCAATACAATTTAACTGTTGATAATTTTCAAAATACACCTATTCGACGCTATTTATTTAAAAAGGGCCCCTCATATTATAATAATATTTTCAGTCAGCAGAAAAATTTTTTCTTCTAATTAAATGCTATTATAATAGCATGCTCAAGTTCCATTTAAGATTTAGTAAAAAAAGCGGCTCTGTTAACTCAAGAGGCTTACCTCCTCATTATAATAATAATTAACAAAAAGATTAAACCAATTGACAACATGTATTAATTCGCATTTATTCTTAATATTTTTAGCAAATGGAATGTAATCATCAAAACACATTCAGTTCTGTCTTTGATATACTAAATAGTTCTTTTAATGTTATCTTTCTCATCATACGTCAAATCATCATACGTCGAATGAAGATGATGTTTTAGCTGCAAAAATTTACATGCTTGTGGATACCAACTACCACCACCATATCTGATGAAACGCTATGCTTTCCGTATTTGTTTACTAATGAATATAAAAGTATTTCTGCAACAAAGATATTACTTTCTATCGAAAGATGAATGCTAAGAATGATTTTGTGGATAGGATTAATTACATCTCACCATATCCAAAAATAACTGCTGCCTACTTTAATTTGAGTTTCCTCAATTATAAATTCAAAATCCTTATTCGTTTAAGGGAAATCCTTTGTGGTTTATATTTTTGGATCCATTTCCATATTGATACATGGCTTCTATTAACAAATTTGCAGGATAATGCTTTTTGCCGTCTTAATGACAAATGTAAAAAAATATATAGATACAATCCATAACTAATGTCTTCAATATATGTTCTATTTCTTTGAAAGATAATCATAAAGAAATGTGAGGCTAAGTGACAATATCATAATAGTTCCACCATCACGAAATACTAGCGAGAGGACCCTTCCGATTTTTTCCTTCACGCAATGTTTTCAGTCAGTTGGGGTTGATTTCTTGCAGTTTGTGTCTGTTGTGTTCTGCTTACATTTTGCTGTACTGTCTGTGCACTATCGCGAGCTGCTATCGTAGCTTCACGAACCGCCTCTGTGAGCTCGTCAATTGCACCACTCTGACGGATAGCTCTTACTGCCTCTCGCATCTTGTATGATGTTTCACGATTATTTTTAGCAATATTCTTAATAGCGTCAGCAGTTTGTTGAGGAGTCATATCTCTTATTCTAGCTGGTTATACTCATAGCTGTTGTGCTTATTGTACTTGTAATATCTGGATGTCGCATTGAGTTATTAGAAAACTCTCCTATAGAAATTAACTCTTTTTTCTCTATAGAGGAACGGTGTGTATTCAATGCGCCAGTTCATTCTAAAATTGCAGTTATGTATGAGCAGACTATGAAATTAATGCTATTTAGTTATGACTCTATGCATCTTCTATATTCTCATAGATCGTTGATGCATGATCTAGGGCTTGTTTAGTTATATGTATAGAGCCTGTTCTTTTTGAAGATGCAATTGTAATTTTTAATTGTTCCAATAGGCCACCAATTGATTGTAACATTTCTCGAATTGCAGAGATCATTTCAGCAAGGTTTTGATTAGTCTCTGAAGATTCTATAGTGTTTCTAGCTGACTTAATAGTTGTGCTTGCTTCATCAATTACACCTGTCTGCTTAATTTCTTTTACCATCTTTTCAACTTTCACAGTGATATTTTGCATAGCCTCAGCTGTTATGCGAAGATTTTCTAGATTCTTCACCATCTGTGGGTCCTTAAAAGATTCGATTATTGATTGCGCTATCGTAGCAGTTTCTCTTATTCTCTCCAAGGAGTTGTGCACTTCTGATGAACCGAGTTCATGCAAAATTTTGGCTGTATAAGAAGTAGAATCCCTTATGTCTCTCAGCATGTCTCCCATAATATAAAAAAATACTACTTGTGGTAATTAATTAGATTCTGTGTCAATATTATAAATCAATTTTATATATTTAATTTATTTAATATTATATTATCTTGCTTTATTAATTAAGTATAACTCAACGCTAAATAATAACATTAAATGTTTATTTTTTAAAATTATATAATACGATCAAATCAAATGAATCATGCATAGCTTCGTTATAATTAAAAGATGTCTATAATTGTGGTACTTTGTTACTAGGTTATTCCTATAGCGAATAGAAGATCTACCTATTAGAGACACAACGGATCGGATACTAATAAAAATTAGATACTAGAAGACTGTCCTCATTCTTTAATTATCAGTTTGATGAAAGATATTTTCAGGTGCTACAAACCGCCTTATTTTTCAAAGACTAAGTATAGCTGTAACCGATAAATACAACAGTTTTTTCGATTTAGAATCTTAAGCATTTCGCAAAGCCGCTGTTAAATATACCGGCTTTACTAAATCAGCTATGTCAACCCAGCATCTTGCAATCTTATCCATTGAAAAGATAGAATTAAGAAGCGCAATTGGAGCATCCTTTTTGTCTATATCTGTCTGCGCAGAAAGTTCCTTTGTTAAATTCAACAGGCCATTAAATTTGCTATAGATTTTGATGACTTCATTTGATTCATCTCGATTCTTATTTATAAAACCAGCAATAGATTTCTCCTGCATTTTCTCGATCAAGGAGGCAGCTTGAATTATCTCTTCGATGAGATTATCATGGGAAATAATAGGCAAAGCTGCTGCAAAATCAGTAATATAATCTCCAGCACTCTCCAAATGATTTGCAGCTATTCGATAATCCAAAATATCAATATTGCTTAAATTGAGTTTGCTCGCCAGTTTCTGATCCATCATTGCACTTCGTATCAACCTCACGAGTAAAAAATATTGTCGGTCTACTTCATCATCTCGACTAACAATGGATTTCTCACTACCATTTTCCTTTTTTCGAATCCCTAGTAGCGTATCTTTATACATACCTGCTACGATAGAACTCATTCGTCTAAGAATCTTCTCAGCATCCAATGTATTTGCATCTAGCAAGAACTGCGAAATTATATTAGATCCATTCTCATCAACGATTTCTAGTCCTACAAGTTTTCTCATTGCAAGCTTGATAAGCTCTCGGTCATCAAAAGATATTTGAGACTTTCCTTTAATGCGTATGATATTATACCCGAGCAGATAGGCACCATAGATTTGATTTGTAAGGCTATCCATAGATAGTTGAGGATGTGGAATATTTACCTCCTTTACATCTTCAGCGTCTATATCAGAAGGATATAATGAGATGGAGTTATTTCTGTTAACTTCGATCATTACCATATTACCTTTTTTCAAGTTGTTGTTCTTTACCCATTCGCTAGGTAAAGATAGTAGCATGCTACTCCCTATTTTCTGTAACCTTCGTGCATACCGAGACATAGGATTAATTTATACCAATTTAAACTAATTAAACAATATTTTTATATTTTTCGTTAATTATATATTTACATGTGGCATCAGTACTCGCGACCCCGGTGGCAACAGCTAAGGCATTTAGTCCTGGTCACATTACTGGTATCGTCATAAAACCTGCTGAAACAGGTGACTATCTCCATGCGGGTTCAAAGGGCGCTGGATTTTCTATTGATCGTGGAATTACAACTGTTGTAGAAGTCTTTGAACATCAGACACCAAATTATCAAATTTCTATTAATAGCAAAGTCGTAGATGCCAATGTATCCAAATGGATTGTAGAGAAGTATCTTGGATTTGTCCATAAACCATATTATATTAATATAAAGCATAAAACTAATATCCCAATAGGCTTTGGATTAGGTTCTAGTGGAGCAGGAGCGCTAAGTCTTTCCTATGCTCTCAATGAAGCCCTTGACACAAAACTTAGCAAATACAAGGTAGCACAAATTGCACATCATGCAGAGATTACTTGCAAAACAGGCTTAGGAACCGTGATTGCGGAATTTTCCGGGGGATTTGAAATACGAACTAGTATTGGTGCTCCTGGTGTAGGTTTTATAGAAAAAATTGATCTCAAAGACTATAAAGCTGTAGTTTTATGCATTGCTCCGCTTTCTACCAAATTATTTCTTAGTGATCATGTGAGCCTGGCAAATCAACTCGGTGAAAAGATGTTAGAAAGATTGAAAACCTCACGAGACATCGATGAATTCTTAAGTATGTCTTACCAATTTGCTGACAATCTTGGATTAACCCAACGTAGATGTAAGGAGCCATTAAAAATCCTAAAATCTCACGGAATTGAAGCAGGAGTTGCGTTATTTGGAGAGACAATTTTTACGATTGTACCTTTAGACAGAGTGAATTTTGCGAAACAGTGTTTGAAGAGTTTTGAAGGTGCCTTAATTGTATGCAATATAGATAATACTGGAGCGAGAGTTCTATAGATAACTATGCATAGAACTATTATTCCATCAAGTCACCCGAGAGCAAAATCGCTTTACATAAGGGAATTGCTTGTAAATGGCTTTAAAAATGGTATCGTGGCACAAGAGGGTTTGATCGCTCATGGAAGAGGAGAGACTTTTGATTATTTGTTGGGCGAAGACACAACTGAAACTGCACGTACAGCTATAAGGGCTGCATGTTCTTTGCTTTTACTTGCCGTTCATCCTGTGATTTCAGTTAATGGTAATGTTGCTGCACTATGTTCAAAGGAAGTTGTTGAATTAAGTAATTTAATCAATGCGGATATAGAAGTCAATCTATTTTATTGGACCAAAGAGCGAGAGATAGCAATTGAAAAAGAACTAAAAAAAATGGGTGCAAAGACAGTCCTAGGAACCAGGAGCAGAGGTTCAGCCAGAATTCCGAAGTTACGAAGCGAGCGTAGAATGGTAGATTATGATGGCATCTACAAAGCTGATACTGTACTTGTTCCGCTAGAAGATGGTGATCGAACAGAGGCTCTTGTTAAAATGCGTAAAAAAGTAATTGCCATAGATCTTAATCCTTTATCAAGAACATCAAAAGCTGCAACAATTACAGTCGTAGATAACGTTATTCGAGCCTTGCCCGCAATGGCTATAGAAGCAAAACAGCTAAAACAGAAAAGCGGCGAAATTCTCAAAAAGATTGTAAATGAATTTGACAAGAGCAAGAATCTCTCAGTATCACTTGAAATTATCCGATGTGGTGTGAATGCAAGACATAGATAACAGCATTTTTAACAGAAAAAGGCTTAGTGTAAAGGATATTGTGATGATGAAACAAAAATTAGAAAAAATCTCTGTTTTAACTGCTTATGACTATTCTACTGCTTCAATTTGTGATAGGGCAGGAGTAGACGTCTTGTTAGTTGGAGATAGCGCAGGTATGGTGATGCTTGGTTATCCTACTACAAATCAAATAAACATGGAAGAAATGCTGACATTTTGCAGTGCTGTCTCACGAGGTGTAAAGAGAGCGATGATAATTGCTGATATGCCCTTTGGATCATATCAGATTTCTACAAGTGAAGCTATAGCAAATGCTATTAGATTTATCAAAGTTGGATGCCATGCTGTAAAACTCGAAGGTGGTATTGAAATAATCGATACGGTCAAAGCTATTGTTAAGACAGGAATTCCTGTCATGGGACATATTGGTCTGAAGCCTCAGACAACTATTTTATGGGAAGGCTATAGGTTACAGGGAAAGACAAAGATGTCAGCATTAAAATTAATTGAAGATGCTAAAGCACTCGAAGAAGCAGGGGTATTTAGTATTGTATTAGAGATGGTGACAAGCGAGGTAGCAGACATCATTAGTAAAAATATCTCTATACCCACTATTGGCATAGGTTCTGGTTCGAGCTGCGATGGCCAAGTACTTGTACTGCACGATATGCTTGGAATCTATGAAGATATTAAACCCAAATTTGTAAAACGATATGCAGAGGTATCTAAGTCTATTTTCGAGGCTGTTTCGGTCTATATTAGTGACGTGAAGTCAAGCAAGTTTCCAAATGAAGAAAACATCTTTCATACATCTCCCGCTGATCTTGAGCAAATAAAAAAGACGTTACAGGAGAAAAAAATAATATAATGGATGCAAAAAGAAGAACAGAATTTTACTCCTCAAGAGATATTACAGGAACAGATGGACGGGAGATAGAAGGAAAGAAAATCGTCTTATGTATCACAGGTAGTGTAGCGGCCTATAGATCGATTGACTTAGCGCGTCAGCTTATACGACATGGCGCTGAGGTTTATACCGTAATGTCAGAGGCTGTCGGATCAACGTTGCTTACTCCAGAAATGATGAAGTGGGCTACCGGCAATAATGTTGTTACGAAGATAACAGGAGATCTTGAACACATCGCCCTTGCAGACTACAATATGTCCGATTTGATTGTTGTATATCCTTGCACTGCCAATACAATAGGAAAAGTTGCGAATGGAATCAATGACACGCCTGTTACTTCTGTTCTAAGTGTTGCTCTTGGATCTCGAATTCCCATAATTATTGCCCCTGCTATGCATGAGTCAATGTATGACAATCGTCTTATTCAGGAAAATATCCAGAGAGTCAAAGATCAAGGAGTAGATTTTTTGCAACCTACAATTACTGAGGGAAAGGCAAAAGTTGTCTCTCCAGAACAAATGTTACAATCAGTAATAACCAAATTTACTAACTCAACTAAATCTTTCTTTTTTGAAAAAAATATTTTGGTTACAGCGGGCGGTACTATTGAATATATAGATCCAATTCGAGTAATAACTAACCTTAGCTCGGGTAAAATGGGAAATCTAATTGCTGAAGAAGCCATCAGATTGGGTGCAAATATTACGCTTGTATACGGTCATGGAACATATAGTACTAAATCTTTACCTAATCTAAATATCGTTAGAGTAAATACAAGTAAAGAAATGTATGATGTGGTAATGTCTGAACTCTCTTCAAAAAGATATGATGTTGCCATTTTGTCGGCCGCAGTGGCTGATTTTACTCCTGAACGAAAAGCCATAAAAAAAATTAGGACTAACACAGGAAAATTTCTTTTGCCTCTTTCGCCAACTCAGAAGATCATAAACCATGTTAAGCACATGAGCAAACAAACTTTTCTAGTTGGATTCAAAGCAGAATATAATGTCTCAGACTCGAATATAATCAAAGGAGCCTACCGAAAACTGAAGGAATGTAAAGGCGATTTAATCGTTGCAAATGACGTTGGAAGAAAAAATTCTGCTATTGGCTCAGAAAGTAACGAGGTATTTGTGATAGATAAGCATAGAAATATTCTACATCTAGCTCCTCAAAATAAGATGAGCATAGCTAGAAAATTACTTGTTGTTATTGAGAATTTGATTACTCACAATAAAATGTAACAGGGATCCGATAAGGATACACATATATCTTACTAGATCTGTTAATCCAAGGCGAGTTCCATAATATTTGTTATCAGTTCACTATTTCTTATAGTTTGATTTTCTAGTCTAACTCGATTAGATCTTTTGTGAATCCATTTAGTATTCTTGCTCTTCCATCAAGCTCACTACCAACTAGAACGCTATCTTCTATTCTTATTCCAAATTTGCCTTGTAAATATATTCCTGGTTCTATTGTCAGTGCCATATTAGCTTTCAATATCTCCTCGTTTTTTATTCGAAGCCATGGAGGTTCGTGAACATCTAGACCAATTCCATGCCCTGTAGAGTGGATAAAGTATTCTGAATAGCCTTCTTCCGAGATTATTTTTCTGCAAATGGCATCAACTTGGCTACACATAACGTTGGGATGCAATGCATTCAAACCTGCCTGTTGAGATTTCTTCACTATATCATATATATTTCTCATTTCAGACGTTGCGGTACCCAAAGCAAAGGTTCTGGTTGCATCAGCTATATAGCCATTATATCTCAAAGTAAGGTCTACAATAATCATGTCACCTTTTATAAATTTGCGGTCTGAAACTTGTGCATGTGGCAGAGCCCCCTTTGGTCCTCCAGCAATGATAAAGGGATTTAGTGATGTTTTGTAAGAGGTTGGATGTGTTCCCAATTTCATGGCTTCGAAGAGCAACCTTGCCTGCAATTCTCTCTCTGATAACCCAATTTTTATTTCGTCAGTGCAAATCCTGTACAGTGTGTCTATTATTTTAGCTGCCATTTCAATCATTTCGATTTCCTCTTCATCTTTGATTATTCGAGTAAGTAAGAACGGTTCAACATTAACTATTAGTGATTTTGCACCAATTTCATCTTGAATTCTTCTGATGATAGCGTAATCACTACAGTCCGTACATATCATTTTTTTATCGACTTTAGAAATAAGACTATAAATTAAATCATCTCCTCTTTCTGTAGAAATAACATCACATTCTTTGGATTCTTGAAGAGCTCTTCCCACTTCCAACTTGGGTGCAAGAAGAGTCGTAACACTTTCTGTGCATATTGCTATTCCTTCTCCCCAGAAACCGGTAAGATAAAAAATATTTTCTGGTTGAAAGGCAGCAATGACGTTACATCCAAATTTGTTTGCATGCTCTAACAAGTTGAGGCGGCGTGGTTTTATCATCAGATCCAAGATTTCTCAATCAGCCTTATCATTTTTACTTAACGCAACGTAATTTAAATATCGGAGCGTATGCTGGTCTAATGAGACAGCATGGAATATTTGGTTATGCTCCCCGGCTCTACAAATGTGCCAAATAGAGTAATGAATGCAATGCTTGCACCTATAATTAATCATAGAAGCGATGATTTTCACGTATTATACAGAGATATTTTAGAAAAGACACAGAAAGTTTTTCTTACTAATAATGACATCGTATTGTTAACTACTTCAGGTACGGGAGCGGTAGAAGCAGCTGTTGTTAATCTCATTAAAAAAGGCGACAAGATAATTATCCCAGTAAATGGCGAATTCGGAACTCGCCTTGCCGATTTGATTGATAGTTGGGGAGGTCAGGCAATCAGAATCACTGCTCCTTTTGGTGAGAATCCTCCATACGAAAAGATAGAAGAAGTCTTTGATAAAAATAAAGATATCAAAGCGATATACGCAGTATACAATGAAACATCCACAGGGACAACACTTCGATACATGGATAAGATAGGAGAGTTGTCAGTCAGAAAGGGCACTTTCTTCGTCGCCGATGCTGTTTCCATTTTAGGTGGAGACGAATTGCCTGTCGATAAATGGAATGTCGATATCTGTCTAACAGCCTCACAGAAAGCGCTTGCTGCTCCACCTGGTGTATCGCCAATATCAATTAGTCCCAGAACTAAACAATATATGCAGTCTAACCCTCCGCCAACTCAATATCTTAATCTGAAGCGCTATTTCAAGTACTATGAAGAACGTTATGAAACACCTTTCACACCGGCGCTGCCTCTCTTCTATGCTTTCAGGGAGGCTCTCAATTTAATTCTGGAAGAAGGGCTAGATAAAAGAATTAAACGTCACAGGATTTGTGCAGATGCATTTTATTCAGGATTAATTTCGATGGGATTAACACCATTTGCGAAACCCAATGCCAGAAGTAATGTCGTAATCTCTCTCAATTATCTTCCTGGGATGGATGATAAGAAGTTCAGATCATTGTTATCAGATGACTTCAAGGTTCTTGTAGCAGGTGGATTTGGCGACTTAAAGGGTAAAGTATTTAGAATAGGAAGCATGGGAGAAGTTAGCAAATACCACGTAATGAGAACATTATCATCAATTTCATCCACTATGAATATATTAGGTTTTAATGTTAATCCTGAGGCCACTTCTATTGCTCTAAAGAAAGTCGAAGATTTAGAGTAATTTGGCGTATTCTTAGATCTTTTACCATAGTTTGTAGACTATCAATCTTAATATATGGTAAATTAATAGCGAATTTTATGACTTTGGAAAGAGGTTCTCTCATATTGGTAGATTATACCGCTAAAGTTAAAGACAATAACGAAATTTTCGAAACAACTCGCGAAGAGGAGGCAAAGAAATCTGAGCTCTTTGACCCAACTCACAAATATGAACCAAGGCTTATATCTGTAGGTGAAGGATGGGTTTTAAAGGGGCTGGATGAGGCTCTTGCAGCTGCAAATATAGGGGATAAAATTAATGTTGAAATTACTCCGGATAAAGGCTTTGGTGAAAGGGACCCTAACAAAGTAAGAATGGTTGCACAGCGAAAGCTAGGCGAGAAGGCTGACGAAGTAAGAGTAGGTGATGTAATTGAAATAGATCATCGTACTGGAATTGTCAGGTACGTGGGATCCGGAAGAGTCCAAATAGATTTTAACCATAGATTTGCAGGCCGAACTCTGACGTACGATGTAGACGTAGTAAAAAAAGTCGAGAGTGATGATGATAAAATAAGATCATTAATAAAGCGAAGGCTACCCGTAGATGACGAAAAAATTAAGATTAATCTTAAAGGATTCACTTTAGAAATAGATCTTCCTGAAGAAACTCTTCTAGCAGAAGGATTGCAAATTATAAAGCGTGCGGTAGCTAATGATGTTTTCAAATTTGTACCTTCTTTGAAGGATATTAAGTTTATTGAAAGCTTCAAGTCGCCAACATTGCCACAACATCAGCAAGAAAATGATCAAAATGCCAAGATAGAGCGACAGGCGGACGCTAAATCTGAAGAGAATGAGATAGAAGCGGTCGGAAGTAAGAATACGTAGCCCAAAATTTTTTTCTATACTTGTTTGATTAGAAATTTTAGCATTAAAAACAGTATCAAAGCACATTCACAGATTTGGCTAAATCCAAAGCAGAGCGTTTATCTAACTTTACTTTGGTAAGGATTGTATATCTATCTGGCCTTAAAGACTGCGCAATTAATAGCGAGTTGACTATATGATGTTCATTTAACTTTATTTGTTTTGCTTTTGTTGGAGCACCTACGTTTTCTAAAGTTTCGGCAATTAATTCCCAGTCAAGGCCATGAAGCTTGGCCATCATAAGAGTGCCTAAGCCGACCCGCTCTCCATGCAATCCGCAGTTATCGCCGACTATATACTCTACGGCATGACTGAAAAGATGTTCTGCACCCGAGCAAGGTCTGCTACTTCCTGCAATACATGATGCAACTCCTGCACTGATTAATGCTTCAACAATTGTACGTATTCCAAATCTATTATTATCATGCAATTTTGGTGATTCATCCAAAATTATTTTTGCACTCATATAAGCAAGATTAGCAGCATAACTTCCAAAGTATTCATTATTTTCATCACGTCCAAGCTCCCAATCTTTAACAGCAGTAATTTTCGCGACGAGGTCTCCGCATCCACTTGCCAACAATCGGCTGGGCGCTTTAGCAAGCAGAAGAGTGTCAGCTATTACTCCAATGGGAGTATTTACTTTGATGGAATGAGGTTTGTCGTTTCCCCTTAGAGAAGCGAAAGGGCTCGATATTCCATCATGTGAAGCTGAAGTGGGAACACTAACGAATGGTTTTTTTAATTGAAATGCAGTCATCTTCGCAGCATCAACTGACCTCCCTCCGCCAAGACCTACAATTATATCAGCAGAATATTCTTTTATCATACTTTGCAATCTATGAACAGAATCCATTGATGCATCAGTCGATATGAACCAAGAATTTTCCAAACTCGATTCATGGAATGAAGACATGCAGACTGCTCCTGTCCTTGCTTTTACGACTGAACCAGTTATGATCGCAACCCTTGAAGTATTAGCACCCAAATCAGTGATAATAGAGCCAAGCTGAGAAATTACACCATCACCAATCAATATCTTTCTTGGTAATTCCATTAGGTGGATTGGCGATGAACTCACTGGAAAATTGCTATTATAG
>JAREAI010000223.1:0-7581 GCA_029240435.1 Nitrososphaeraceae archaeon
AAATGATGGAGGCAATTCATGGGAAAAAATGGACGCCCTAAACAATTTACCATCATCTACATCATGGAGTTTTCCTCCAAGACCTTGGACTCATCATGTACGTTGGATTGAACCAGATGCAAATAATCTCGACTATGTTTTTGTTGCTATAGAAGCAGGAGCGCTTGTGCAAAGTCATGATGGCGGTAGAACCTGGATAGACAGGGTTGAACAAGGCCCATATGACACTCATACTCTGGCTACACATCCAATGGCACCTAAACGTCTGTACTCTTCTGCGGGTGATGGCTATTTTGAAAGCTTTGACTACGGAGAATCCTGGAATAGGCCTACAGAAGGCCTTAGACACCATTATCTCTATGGACTTGCTGTTGATTCCGGTGATCCCAACATTGTGATTGTATCAGCGTCTATTGGTCCGGGAAAGGCCTACTACATTGAAGATGCAGAGTCATTTGTATATAGAAGATCTGACGATGGAGAAAAGTGGAAGGCTATTTCCAAGGGTCTTCCTGAACCAAATGGAACAACAATTACCATTCTTGCTTCAAATTCAAAAGCTGCGGGCGAATTGTACGCTGTCAACAACCATGGAATATTTATCTCCACTGATTCAGGTGTTTCGTGGAGAGGATTTGACATCCAATGGCCAAAAGAATATCTTTCGCAAAGTCCTTGGGCACTTGCAATCAGACAGGACGAATAGTTTTCAGATGTGCACACTAGATTCACATAAGAGATTGAAACGTGAGGTAGTGAATCAGGACGTCCACAACATCCTGCGGGAGAGGGAGAATATGGTTTTGTTACTATTCCTCAAGAACCATCGTTGTCTCCTCCTGTGAATACTACTACTTCCAACGATAATAACAATAATAGCAAAAAAAGAGGAGAAGCAAATTTGTCAACTGAAAATACTAAAGAAGAAGAACAACTTGAAGAAGATAGTCACTATAGAGAAGAACGTTCATCGTCCACACCTGATTTGCTAACAATAAGAATGATGAAGATGGTGGTGGTGGTGTTGGTACTGGTGTTGATCATGTTTATTTGGATAATGATAATGGGGGAAAATGCTTAAGAAAGATATGTTTCGTAATGTTATTGATGCGTGCAAGGTGATAAGAGATCCTCTTATGGAGGCCAAAGAATATTATTATAAAATAAAGAAGAAAGCTGGAGAGAACATTGGAACAAAAAGGAAAGAGATCGGTATAGCTGCATCCGAGAAGGAAGAAGGAGGAAGCATGTTATAAAAAAAGTCATGGACAACTAGCTATTATATGATTAATCCTAATATGGAACAAAAAGAAAGAATGAAAAGCAAAATAATATCATTGATAATGCAACGTAACATACCTGATTTATTGCAATCGTATGGCACCACTAGTATTCAATATATTCTCTTGAATATGTTATGTAACTATTCTTTTGCTAAGCATTCTACACATCTGGAGATAAAGGCAGTTAGCAGACTGCAAAATGAGAATTTAGGAATATTAATAGGATTTTGAGGATTCTAAATGACTAACATATTTAAGAAGAGGAGCAAGACATGATAACAAAACCAAAATTACTCTTAATCACAGGTATAACCATAACTATAGTAGCTTTTGGACTAGGTGTATGGGCTGCGACAATAACCGCACCAACAAGCATCAAGATAATTCAATGCATGAGAGAGAAGGACCCAAATCAAACATTTACAGGGCAAGATGCAGAAGGCCAGTTCAAAGAATGTGCTTCGCAGTAGTATCCATTAGATCCTACTGCAGGACTTGGTATAAGCAACTTGTTATTCTGGGCTGGTATAATAATAGTGATAATAGCTATAATATTGATCATACGCAACTGGTATCTTAGTAGGAACGCAAGAAGTATCAGGAGTAAGAGTAGAAATGATGGATAATAGATATGGAAGATAACTGGTTGCATAATACGTCATATTTCTTTTCTTTTCTTTATGTCTACTTCATTTTGCGATTCCATTGTGGTGATGGGGATTATAAGTAAACCCAAGGTGTGTATTTGTGAGAATAAGACGTTGTGAGCTCTCCATGTTTAGCACTCTTAAACTTGCATCTAACTATATTATCTCTCTCCTCTTCGTCATACTATTCTTTAAACTCTTAACAACTCTTCGGACATAGAAGATCGTTGAATGAGTAAAAGTTAGTTAATCTATCACATGGAGTCATTAGAAATATATTTGAATATACAATGCGCTCATCAGTCTAATACAAAAGAAGACTTGAAGAAACTAGGAACCAAGTGATGGCTTAGAAAGATAAGGCGGCGATAAAGATATCTGGTACCGTCAGAGAAGCGGATATCAAATGATAAATTGATGACATGTCTGTGTCTTTTTTTGCAGAATTTAGGCAGAGCCATCTTGATAAATTTTGATTTTACGCTTTATCAGCAACGAATTTAAAGTTTAAAGAAAATAATATATCATTCAAGTTAATAATAATGGCTTTTGAAGAAAACAGTTTGAACTTTATTCTTAATCATCTTACAGAGCCATTATTTCCCAGAACTATTTCTACATACAGATCAGAAGGAAGACAGTTTGAAGTCTTTAGCAAAGAAGAAATGATCAACGCATTTGAACAATCTGACTTTCTAGACTGTAGAGTTAATGCCTATCCTTCGTATACAGAATACAAAGGAATCAACAGACAGGCACCTAATTTTCTCTTCATAGATTTAGACAGATCTACTTTTGAAACAGAAAGAGAACATCGACTAGCATTAACTAACACTTTGAGAAATATCAAAGAGAAATTAGCAGAAGGCTATTCTACTATACTTTGGTCTGGAAATGGTTACCATATATACCAGCCCATTGAAGCATTTGTATTAGAAGAGGAAGAAGTATTCAATGAATTTGATCAGCCTTCTAAAGCATTCTTGAAATTTGCAGAACAATATCTATCTATTAACAAATCAGATCCTTCACATAATCCATCATTTAAATCATGTATGATAAGAATACCAGGTACTTTTAATTATAAATGTATATTGCAAGGTAAAGATCCAGAAGTTAGAATTATACAAAGATGGAATGGATACAGACCAAAGATCAACTTACTCTTAGGGAGTTTTCATGCATATCTGGTAGATCAGAAGAAGAAAATAAAAGAATTACAAAGACAGAAGGAATTAAAAGAAAAGTATCCTATAAAGAAGAAGAATGATAAATTTACTTCCAGATCTGTAATACCATGGATCGAGATATTACTAGAGACTCCAATTGCAGATTATAGAAAGAATGCACTAAGCTTTATACTTGGACCTTATCTGATAAATGTTAAGAAATTATCTTATGAGGATGCTTTTGATATAATAAAAGACTGGTTGAATAGATGTAATTCAATTAAGAGATTGGATTCTAACTTTAATTATCGTATAAAGTATGCTCTTGAAAATTCAATAAAGAATGGTTTTCTGCCAATGAAGTTCAATACTTTGAAAGAAAAGAATAGAGCATTATATGATAACCTGAACATAGATAAATAGTACACGTAAGCAGTTATTACTTTCAATCTAACAGTTAGCAAAACAATTGGCACGATAACAAATAGCAATATTATTATTACCTGCATATCATTTTATATTTATTATACATTGCAATTTTCAATTATTATGGGATGTGTTTCATATTATTAATATTATATTTAACATCAAAATATTAATCGGTATATGTGATAAAACATAATGGTTGCTGATCAGACAGCTATACTAAGTATCAAAAGTGTGTATTACCTAAGTAGATAACTAAGCTCTGACTTTAATCACTATGAAGAAGTAACAAAGTTCAGACTTCTAATAGTAACTATTATTGTGCTAAGTATGCTAGTTTCATGAGTAACAGTAGAGACACTAGACCTAGTTGATGATTCTGAAGCCAAGAAACTAGAGAAGAAGACGTCAAAGAAGAATGGCGGCGACTGCCTGAATGGTTGACAAAGATATAGCTATTATAGGAGATTAAACAATATAAACTGCTGGTAAAGTTAGAATTATGCTTTGTTACAAATATAGACTATTTCAACAATCATGTAAGACATAACACAGATTTATTAGCAAACGTCTTCAGATCATGCCATTTCTTGACATAGAGACATATTTATTCCACTAAATAATTGTACCAAGAGTCATAGTAAAGCCACCATATCATATGGTACTAATCAATTATATAGACAAGCTAATGTCATTCTTTAGTACTAGCAGAGCGTACAACTTCGCAACTTCCATATGTTTCTCCACACAATAAGGCATGTGACTGATGAATTTTATCCACGAATTTCAACATGCGAAGTGAAATTTGGTGGAAAGCTAGTATAACTCTTCTAAAAAGTAAAAGATATTGCAAACAAATAGTAATTTTAGTAGAAGGGAATTAAACGATCATAGTTAGCATATATCTCATCCTCTAATCAAGTGTCCCCTCACGGTTATATTTCTGCTCGATACATATTGTGAATCCTACATGTGCACAGTCATCTGTATGACAACTTTTACATTGTGGTATTCCGTCATGTGTTTCAACTATTACATCATCTGCAAGGTTATTATCGTATAGTATGGCATATTTATTATTGACAAACTTTTTTAAAATAATAGGATTATTTGTAGATTGTTTGTCCTCAGAACTTAACCATTGCATAAATGCTGTAGTACCTTCATCTAATGAATTGCAATGTAATATTAGTTTAGTATTCCTATGACTTTTCTTTGTTTTTGTTATTATCTTGTTTTTATTACCAAACAACTTTATCTGATCTTTTCGAAGCTAATCAAGCTTATCGTTACTCTTATTTAATATAAGGTAGTTTCGTAGGATACAACTTCAATGTCATGCAAGATCAGAAGAAAAGACGTAGTGGCGTTGCGGTCTGTACTAATATCTCTCCATACATTTGGGGATTGTTAAAATATCGGCAGCTCTTATCACTGTACTCTATATTTTTTTTCCTTTTTACAGAATATGAAGGAAATTTTACGTAGCATATATAATTAGAAAGGTCTCTCATAATCTGAAGATACTTTCGAAATTTGCCAGTATATTCTATGAGTCTATATATGTATACGAATATTTTCTTCTACCTTGTTAAGAATGAAAAAGACTCCTTTCCGTAAAAGGAAAAAAAACAGTTTTGCTGAAGGTGATTCTGTTCCTGGGTTAGTTCCTTAGTATATTATGGAAATTGTATCATTAGCATTTGCATAATGTTCATTATGGCGTCAGATGCATTAGATAGTACAGTTGTATATAATTACAGACTATTGAGTGCAGTGTAATTCCTGTTGTTCCTTTTTCATCATTTATTATCAAATATATAACATGGACTTTAGATAATAAATGGTATCAGTAATATTGAAAAAGAAAAAAGAGAATTTTATGGCATTGCTGTTTATCAGTGTTAGTCAGATGTGCTACATGGATCATAATATACACAGAAAATGATATAACAGCTGCAGCCAAAGAAAATCACAGTCAAAATCTGAATGAGTCTAAACAAGCCTGAACCCTCCTGACTCTACCTTAAGCCTGTACATATACATAGCTGACTATTTCTGATCACTTGGAATATCAAAACTCTTTCTGATTGGATCTTCTTCTTCTTCTTCTTCTTCTTCTGATCCTGTCCATGTTATGTGTCTATTCTTTTTGCCGTGAAGTATTGTATTTCTAAATAGATTTTTAATTCAACTACAATACTCAAATTATCTTTACAATCTTTGATAAATGTATGGACCTTCTCATCTTTTGTATTTTTAAAAAATATATAATCTAAAAAACCAAATACAGTTTCTATGTTGTAAGGTAAACTCACCCTTATTCTCCATTTCTTTGTGAATACGTAGTCCTTCACAAGTTATGCATTCTGCAACAGATTAGTTTGTGATTTCGAACTATTCATTAGTGAATCTACAAAATCCAACATTGGCAAATAACTTAGCATCTATTTGATGGGTTTGGTATTATTCAATTAATTTAGATCAGGTTTCGATTTAGCTTGCTCTTCTTTTAGCAAGGCCAGATTTTATCATGGTCAGAAAGACTTGATCAAGTACTTTAGGAAATCCTCTCTTTCTTTTCTGACATGCCCAGTATTTGTCCACTCTACGCCGGCTATTGTTTTCTTGTACCTGTTCATTTACAGTATCAATAGTCTTCTGTTTGAGCTGTGCTTTTGGATTATATTTTCAACGAGTACAGTTTAATATATCAAATGAAAAGTTGATGATTTTGGCATAGTTAGGATATTGCCCCTTATATGAAATTCATAGATTTTGTATCGATCCTTTGTAATTTTCATCAACTTCCTCTAAATTCACTAGAATTAAAAATCTTTATTATTTATGATACTGTACAAGTAAAATACACTAAATTCTATAATAGTAATTCACTAGCGTGAAGTTTGATTAATTTGTGTTAATAGATAATGTTAATTTGAATATATCTTGTATTATCATCTTTTGTATATTAATTTTCTAAATAATGATAACTAGTATACTTCATAGAATTCTAGCTAACTATTCGTTTTGGTAACGTCATTTGTTTTTTCAGTTGACATATTCTTTGGTATTGCTGATGTTGATCTAGTAATCATTGTAGGTGTAATAGGTGTTATCTTGTTTATTGCTGTAGGCTCTACCACAGTCGCTGCTGTCTCCTTTGGGGGAACAGTCAAATCGCGAAAGTTATTTTTTCCCTCAACAAACAAAGGTTCATTTATCTTATTTGCTTTACTCAAATAGATTTTATAACCCATTAATTCTTCCTCGGATACTATATCATCTTTATTATTATTATCATCTCCAATTTTTTTCTTTTTATTACTGATCATAGGTCTAGATTTTTCCACAAATGCAAATTCTTTTTCACAGTTTATAGTAAGATCCTTTTTATCATAATCTGTAAAAAGGGTATTTTTAATGTATTCCATAGATTCGTGCCAAGTATAAGCTTTGATCGTACCTACTAATTTCATATTGTTTGAATGCCGGTCAATATAGCTATAAACATCAAAGTAGTCAGCTACTTTATTACAACTATCACAATAAACCCTCTTTCCTTTTTTGTTACATCTATCACATTGTTGTATAATCATACGTACCTATCATTCACTTTCGTAGTATTAAGAATGATCGGAATATTTATCCGTTCTATTAATGATGATGACTCATTATGAAATTCTTTGCTTCCGTATTATATTTAAGATCATAGTTAATGAAATATGCTTGTCTGTAAAAGGCATATAGATTTATGACAAAAAAGCACGAACAAGTTAATCTAAAGAGGACCAGACATGAGAAAAAGAAGAAGAACAACATTAACTCCTATGATTGCGTATGGAAGCAAAAGTCCCACCGTAGATTATGTCCCTTATAGTTTCAGAATCCAAGAAATCATGAGGAAAACCGAGCTCTATCTTACTTATATCATCTAATCTTTTTAGCTGTGCTTCAGTTAATTGAAAATTTAGACATTCTAAATTCTGCTTTATTTGATATGCATTTCTTGCGCCAACAATTGGAATTATTCTATTTCTACCCTTTTGTTGTTGC
>JAREAI010000224.1:0-4826 GCA_029240435.1 Nitrososphaeraceae archaeon
CTTTGATAAAACAGCTGATATTAAATTAAATAATTCACGTTCACCAAAAACAGTCAAAGCAATCCTCAATGCTTTGCCACTGCAGGTGAAAATCAACAGATGGGGTGACGAGCTTTATACGGACAAAACACCGATCGTTGCTGAAGAGGAAAATGCTCGATCTGTTGTTGATCTATTAGATGTTGCATATTGGCCCGAAGGCCATTCTCTATGCCTATTCTATGGACCAACACCTATTAGCAAATCTCCTGATGAAATATTAGCTTACTCGCCAGTGAACATAGTTGGAAAGATTATATCTAAGAATAATATCTTGAATCATATCAAGCATAACACTATAGTAACTATAAGTAAAGAATAGACATACACGAATAGCTTATATCCACTGACAAATTTTATGAAACCCTTAGAAGATGAAGCTTATACTCAAGGGGTGTTCACTTTGGGGACTCGTAAGTTTAATACTTCAAATGATGACTAAAGTGCAGTCAACGAACACTCTGCTCTGAGTTTACTTTCCCAGACGCTAAATAATTTCTTTGTTCTGTTTGTGGAATTGGAATGACAGATCTATTAGAAGTTTCATCAAACCATTCTGGCAATAATATATCTTTAATTTGATGATTATCGATCAAAGTATGTATTAACTTAACAATTTCTTCTCTTGGCAAGCTGTCACCAGTTGATGCTTGGATAGATTCTATCGCCTTTAATTTCCAATAATAATTGAGTGCTTTACCTATACCTAGATGAGCGTCATATACTATTTTGCCAAGCAGAGTGAGATGGTAATTACCGTTGCTCCTTTTAATTAGTCCAGCTTTCATTAATCCTGAAATTCTTGAGTAGTATTGCTTTACAGACAACTGCATTCCTTTTAAAGAAGGAATAAAATTTTCTTCGTTCGTTAAAGCAATATTGTTAAACAGAGTAAGCGCTTTATCATCTGCTATCCTTTTGAGGATATCTGTTATTGTCGGTACTGATGATGTGGGACCTTGCATGTTCTAACCCGTTCAATGTAACTAGGGACTCTATATAGACATTGCCTGATAAATTCAAGAATTTGTTCCATTTTTGGAAATTTTTACAACTTACGTATATATGCCTACAAGGTATATCTATACCAGGGCAGGACGTGCAAGAAGCATGTAGCCGTACTTGTCCGGCAGATGTTCTGCAGGAATCGAGGGACCTCCATAATCAGGAGCTATATGATGCACTGCTGTCAATTTTATTGATGTTACACATCTTAGCCTATATCAGTGAAGTACAGATTGTTCACTTACTTATAATTGTGTAAATGCATATGAGCCTGCATACTTGATTCAGAATACGATTTGAGCAATTGCTCGCTTCCAAAGAACTCACCAGCGTCCCCGTGAAATGACATTTGCCTGTTTATACATGCAACCTTATTTGCAAGTTTATTTATTGCATCCAGATCATGAGAGGCTAAAATTATAGTGATGTTGTTTTTAGAATTTAATTCTCTTAACAATGCATAGAATTTGTCTTGTGTTTCTAAATCAATACCAGTAGTAGGCTCGTCAAGTATTAGTAACCGGGGCCCATTTACCAGAGCCTTTGCTATAAGAACACGCTGCTGCTGTCCTCCTGAAAGTTCTCCTATCCTATTATTTTTGTGTTCAAACAATCCTACTACTTTAATTGCAGAAATTATTTTATCTCTACTGATCTTTCTATCTAATACACCCAATGAAACAATTTCCTCGACTGTTGCAGGAAAAGTCTGATCAATATTTTTTTTCTGTGGTATGTAGCCTATCTTTTTTAATGCCTTTCTATTGTTTCGTACATCCTCACCGAATAATGTGATTCTCCCTTGATAACCTTCGAGTAATCCAAGCATCAAGCTGAACAAAGTAGTCTTGCCGGCACCATTAGGGCCAATTATGCCTAATAGATCGCCCTGATCTACCTTAAATGAAATATTCTCTAAAACTAAATCTGAATTATATCGGTATGTAACATTGTCAAGCTTTATTATTTCTTGCAATTGACCTTTCCTCCGCAGGCATTATCATAGTATATCGTAATCAGTATATTTGAGGACTTCGTCAACAAGTAATATATCACATCATCCTCTTTTTTAAATCATCGTAGGTAATGGGTAGGTATTCGCTAGAATCGATAGTATTCTTGGTGCTGATATATGCTGCAACTGCTACTATAATGGGATAGAGAACTGATAATTGAACTTTTGGTATTGTAATGTTTTGCTGATCCAAATGATCAAGTATATTAGAATAAGAATATATATTTTGTTAGTTAAAATACCCATAGGCAGATTAACAATCTGTTGTACAACTTTTGTATCTATCAGGATTCCAAACCAACATTTATGACTTTACACGTGAGAGAAGATCATAACTAGGAAGGCCCAATAGTTCCTAAGGAGAGGGGAGAACGGTGGATAAGGGGTTCATAAGGTCTCAGCCAAGATTATCTATGGTATAACTGATATATCTTCTAAATAATAGAATGACTGGCACGCAAACTGATTCAAATTCAAGGATAATTCTTTTTACTAGTCCGATAGGGTTAGGTCACGCTACACGAGATATTGCGATTGCTGAAAAGTTGATCGAGCTAGGGAAGGTTAAAGAAGATATTCATTTTGTCACTGGAAAACACGCTTTTGAGTTAATCTCTAATAGAGGCTATTTTGCGTCGGATCTGTATAAACCGGAAGGATTCTCTATACAATCAGGTGAGTTACATCACGCGTTCAAATGGCTACTAAAATATTTTTGGTATTATAGAAAATGCAAAAGCATTGCAGCAAAAGTTGTGAAGGTTCATAATAGTGAATATAGTCATGGCAACCTAATTGTCAGTGATGAGGACTTTGCTTCTATTGCAGTTGCTGAGAAAATAAATCATAAAAGAATTCTAATTACTGATATTACGGAGACTCATTTCGCTAATGGTAAATTGGCATCTATGGTAGAGAAGAAGATGAATAGGTCGATGCAGAAAATGATGATTAAGTGCAATTACGTTATTATTCCTGACTATGGCCTCGATATAGACAATATTATACACGTTGGTCCGATTGTCAGAGAGGTCAGTACGAACAGAACCATACTGAGAAAGAAGTTTGGCTTTAACAAACAAACTATTGTAGTAAGTGCGAGTGGAACTAATGCTGGAAGATATCTGATCGAGAAAACAATAGAGGCATATAAAAAGCTCAAAAAGAAACTTGATGTCGATCTGTTAATTATTACAGGACCATCCATAAAATTGAAGCCTTATTGTAATGAAGGTATCCGAAGCTTAGGATTTGTAGATAACCTACATGAGTATATATTTGCCTCAGATTTGATAGTCTCTCTTGCAGGAAGATCAACCATGGACGAATCAATAGTATATGGTGTACCTGGCATATTTATTCCAATAAAGAACCATTTTGAACAGGAAAACGGGGCCAAGAGGTTTGGCTATAAATTCGACGACATTTTCAGGCTTGAACATCTTATTGAAGATAAGCTCTCCTCAAGCAACAGTATTGGTAGCGCAAATCTAGCAGCAAATATCAAAGGTGCAGAAAGAGCTGCCAGATTAATCTTAAAGACCCTTTAGATTTCTTCTTTAGATTTAGGGTCAAAATAAATAAAATAGATATGCGAAAAAGCCTATATCATAATCGGGGTGCTTGCTTTTAATAAACCCTACAAAGGCACTCAAGCTTGGCTATACAGTTAGGTTTCGGATATTCTTGGCTGGTCGTATTTATGGCCTACTATGATTTCTGAATGCAATATAGTACGCCGAAGTGGCTAAGCCAATAGCAATGATATACCAGTAGGGTATAACAAAACTACCTACTTCTAACGCTCCTAAATGCATCGAAGTCCAATCAGAAAATTGCATTAACTGTCCTGCTTTTGGATCGTCTTCTAGTGGTAGAACAGCTCTGTTTGCAAACCAGGCAAAATCTTCTACGACAATCGCACTTATCAAGTTAGCACAACCAAGAAGAAATGCTTTCATCCTCTTTCCCTTTCCAAACAACCTAAATGTCATATCATCAAACAATGCGGCAAAACTTATGAGAACAAAGATAAACAGCATTGGAAAGAGATGATACTGATACAAGTTGCCCATTATTGGTTTAGTTTCCCTGCTACGATCAAAGTTGGGATCATCGACCTGCACCTTTCCATTTGAAATTTGTAAAGCAGGATCTTTGATGTAATAGTATTCTAGATGAGCAAAACTGATAGCAAAAACTACACAGATGATAGCAGTTGTAATAAATTCTATTCTTCTTGCATCTAAATGTGTAGCAACACGCTCTAGTTTGGTTAATCGATGTTGAACAAGATTGTTATTCTGGTCACTATTTTCATCTGATTTTGGTTTCAGCTTGACATCCCTATGTAAAATACATCATATTTATTGTTATTACTACAGCACAATAGGAGACGGCTGCTAGATAATGCAACATCTTCTTCACAACAATCGGGAGCTATAAGGGAGGCGATGGAAGAGTAGAACAAGAAAATAACACTCAAGGGGGAGGAAATGACCCTTTGAGTCAAATGGGTGAAAGTACAGGCAACATTTTTGGACAATAGAGACACGATCCTTTCAACACCTTTTTATTTTTGTTATTGTTAAAAACTGATGATTATATTTTACTAGATATAAAAAATAAGAAAATTTAGTGTCTATTGTCCAAATGGATCTTGGAGTTGAAATCCTGCTATTGAATCTGCTGCATTAGGATCTGGGTCTTCCGCTGGTTCTTCTGTTATTTCAAAGTTGTTATACGTATATGGATTTACCATGTATTG
>JAREAI010000225.1:0-6281 GCA_029240435.1 Nitrososphaeraceae archaeon
CAAAGAACACTTGATCTATACTCCAGCACAATTGGCAGTCAAGCCAAAATATGATGGAGATATCGAAATAAAAATTGATGATATGGGTGCTACACATGGATGACAAGATTGTTCAAGGCTAATTTTCATAAAGAGTATTTTTGAAGAATTAGTAATTGTCTATATTTTACTTTACTACAACTTTAACCCGTCAGCAAGTAAAATATCCTTTTTGTAGATCATACGCTATTTGAAACGATATCTAATATCTACCTATATAATATATCACTTATACATTTAGCAATTTGAAAAATTCGCTAATAAATATATCTAATTAGATATTTCTTTGTTGGAATATAAGAATTTGATGCTTTAATTTATTAGAATTGACGAAGCTACATCAAGTCATCATGATTTAGGTACTCTTCATGCATGTTCGCTTACGAGCCTGCTTTTCTTTCTTCACTTTCTCCTTAAAGTAATGTCGATTCTTTATCTTCTCCTAATTCACTTATAATTGTCTGCTTCTTACTAAGATTAGAACTAGATTGTGATCCCGTGTGAATTTCTATTTCATGTTTTTTAAATTCGTCTTTATTAGCAAAAACCTTATTACATGATTGACACTGAAGCATTTGATCAACATGTACAATCATTTCATGTTCTGTCAGTTTTTCCTGATTGACGAATACCATATTACATATATTACATGTATAGGGCGCTGATTGCATATTACTATGACAGATTAGCTTTGCTTATCATTATGCTTTTTGTAATTTATGGATTAGATAAAACAATTATCTTAGTGCATTATGGCGTTGTGCCCAGTCAATTATTGAGCCATCATATAGTCTGACATTATCAAAATCAGCCTGCTTAAACTGTAAGTATTTATGTGCAGCTCGCGTACCAGAGTGGCAATAGCATATAATCTCTTTGTTATTAGTTATTCCCTTACTCTCAAAATCTTTCTGTAATTCTTCCTTACTTTTGAACATCAAACCGTCATCACCAAGTCCCTCATCCCAATTGTGTAAAATGGATCCTGGTATCCTAGCCTGCATATGTTCTTGTGGAGTTCTCGCATCAACAATCACGATGTTTGGATCAGTTTGCTTTGCTCTTATCATATCTGAATCTGCCCTAATTGAGGAATTTGGTTTGGATTTGAATTGGACAGGAGTAAGAATATTAGATGGAGCATCGCGTGAAATTGGTAATCCGGCTCTTTGCCACATGTCAAATCCAATATCCAAAAGCTTAGTATTTGGATGACCATGATACATCAAAGTCCATGCTATTCTTGATGAGGAGGGATCCATATATTCACCGTACACTACTACCATTTTAGAATCGTCTATCCCAAGATTACTAAAAAGCTCTTCAGCAAGTGACTTGTCTAATACCAAGTTGGCTCCATTATCTGCAAGTGAAATTACTTTTTCAATTTCAAGATATCTTGCATTTTTAATATGGCCTAGCCTATATGGCATATTTCCTCTACCATCTATAATTACCAAATCAGGGTCCTCTAGATGTTCTAAAAGCCATTTACCAGTGACAGTGATCATACGATCAGCTTGAATAATTGATCATATATTTTTATGCACTTTATAGATATACAAGAGAGTAAAACGATAAGATGTAAAATTGATAGAGAATTTCTTTTCAATAATACTTAGGTTTTATCTAAGGCAGTAGATAACAAGACCAGAACTGATTAATATGCCCATAAAAATGTTCGAAATAAAAGAAGAGGAGGAAGAAGAAACAGAACCTAAAAGAATCCTAAAAGAATCTGATTCTGATACTCAAAAAGGTAGACCATCAAATTGTTCATTATCAGGCATATGATCTCCCATCGCTTTCGAAACAGTTCTTACAGCGAGCTGTTCTTATATATTTGAGGATAGATATAACCTTGGCCGTTTGCATGCATCCTGACCCTAGCAGTGACATTAATACTGACATACTAACAGAAGAAATGTCTAAAAGCAGTAGTGACCTTAGAAATGATAAATCAATATTTCAAGTTATATCTAATTATAAAGGAGAAGTAAGCATATTCTTAGATGCTGTTTCTTTATTAATAATATTGAAAGATAGATTAATAAAACAACTCTTCAATAAAAAGAATGAGCAGAAAAGAATCAGAATTATCACCGAAATTAATAACGATAATATTCAGTCATGCAAAGAATTAATTAAATTCGGTGTTGAACTTAGACACCTAGATGAAGTTGTAGGTATATTTGCTATTAATGAATTAGAATATTGTGCTACTAAAGAATTCCCAATCCAAGATAGACAACATAGTTTGGAAAATCAATATCAACTTTCTAGCAACATAGTATATAATAAAGACAAGGAAATTGTAAATCATTACAAATACATATTTGAAATCCTCTGGAGTAAAGCCATTCCTGCAGAGCAAAGGACAAGAGAGATTGAAGAAGGCATCAACTGTTCTACAACTAAAATTCTGAAAAGCCCTCATGAAATTTCAGATGATATACTACGATTAACTGAAAATTCTTCTAATATTTCATTGTGCTTTGTGGTACAAGGGCCCCAGTTAACTGATAGTAATTTCTTTGATTTATATTCAAGAGTTCTTCAGAATTATGGAAGAAAAGCGAATGACGATGAAAATAGCAGTGGTAGTAAGAATGCAATAAGATGGATCACAACAATAGACAATAAGGATGAGATCCCATTAATTAGGATACTTCTAGGTTTAGGTATGCAAATAAGACATTCAAAATTTTTAACACCAATGAGTTTTATAATTGGGGATAGAGAAGTTGTTGCTTCAATAGAGAAAATGATATTTGACGAAGGGATCAATAGTGCACTATTTAGCAATGAACGTCCATATATTGAACATTTCAAAACAGTATTTGAAGATTTATGGAATAATTCTGTTGATGCTGTAGAGAGGATAAAAAATATAGAAGAAGCAATAAGCGCTGGGGAAACTGAGATCATTTATAGACCATTAAAGACACAAGATTTATTTATCAATATAATCAAATCTGCAAAAAAGGAGATTCTAATAATATTTCCTACTGTTAATGCTTTTTATCGAGAAGTAGGCATAGGTATAATACAGTTACTAAGACAAGCAGCAGAAGAGCGCGACGTAAACATTAGAATCATTACACCCACAACTGACATTATTGAAAAAGTCATATCAACTATGATTCAACCTGAATATAAAGAGAATTTTAATATAGAACGAACTGTACCAACAGCATCAACTAATACTGTAACTACTATGGTAGTTGATAGGCATGAATCATTAGTAATAGAGCAAAAGGATGACTCTAAGATGAATTTTGCAGATGCGATAGGATTATCTACATACTCAAATAGCAAACCAACTGTTTCTTCTTATATTGCAATATTTGAGAATTTCTGGAGCCAGATAAAGCTATATGACAAATTAAAATTGCGTGATGACATGCAGAATGAGTTTCTGCATATAGCAAGTCATGAAATGAAAACACCTACACAAGCTATTCTAGGATATGCAGAGCTATTGCAAAACCATCCGGAAAGAAGAGAAGAGATGGTACAGGCAATACATAGAAATGCGATTAGACTTCAGAAACTGACTAGCGATATATTAGATGTTGCCAGAATAGAAAGCCGGACATTGAAGTTAGACAAAGAAAAATTTGATATAAACAAAAAAATAGCAAATGTTATAAAAGATGTAGAAAAGCTAATTACTGATTCTAATAAATTAAAAATATTATTTACAGAACCAAGGGAGGCTATATTCGTAGATGCAGATAAAGTAAGAATATACCAAGTCATTTCCAATATACTAAATAATGCTATAAAATTCACCAAAGAGGGAACTATATTGGTATCTGCAAAAGTGACACAAAAAAAGGGTATGAACAGAGAAGAAACAGAAGAAGGAAGAGATTATGATAGTAGTAGCCCCAGACAAGTAATAGTGAGTGTAAAAGATAGTGGAGCAGGGATAGATCCTGAGATTTTGCCAAGGCTATTTACAAAGTTTGCTACAAAATCTGAAAAAGGAACTGGATTAGGGTTGTTTATTTCAAAAAGCATTATAGAATGCCATGATGGTAGCATATGGGCAGAAAACAATCATGATGGTAGCATATGGGCAGAAAACAATCCTGATGGAAAAGGGGCTATGTTTGCATTTAGCCTCCCATTATCAACAAATCAACCATAATCATAACAATGACGGTATAAGAATTGAGGTACAGTTAGAAAAGAAAAAAGTGTTAAAAATTATCTACATAAACCTAATACTAATAAGAAAAACCTTAAAGCTCAGATTATTTTTGCTATTGTAGGCAGGAACATACTTTTAGCACCGATATCGAAACTGATTACATCGAACCTACTACTAATTAACACATTATACTATCTTGATCTAATCTTTCCTTTATCCCTAAAAGTTTGAGTGACAAATTTGAATCAATTCTGTCTTATCTTACATTCCACCGAATCCGCTACGATATCGGTGCTTTTTAGTGGGTTCTAAAGACTAGAATTCATGGAATTTTTCTTGCACATTTATAGTTTTTTTTGATATTTACATAGTAAGCAATATCTATTCTTAATCGTTAATCGTTATAGATAATAATTGGCCATATTTTCTTGTTTTCACTTTACTTTTTTCTGTAAATTTAGCTCGACATTTTATCTAGATATGTATGCAAACTTCGACTCCCTTGAGGAGAGTATATGTATAATATGAACAACTGACTAAAGTGAGTAATATCTATAATAATTATAATTTTGTATTACTAACAAATTCAGGATATTTTCAAAGTTGACGTGTATCTCTTTTTTCAATAATTTCATGTCCGAAAAGAGCAGCATAGCTTGCACCAGCTATAAGAATTTGTTTGAATATCAGATTTATTAGAGGTAGGTAGAGGCTATAAGTATGCAAGTTGACCACCTACCACGAAGTCAAAAATAAAACGTGTCAGGATTGCTTGCCATTCATTGTTTTGTAGCTCCTCTACTACTACTAGCTATTAAATAAATATAAAAAAGCAACTATCATTATAGTGTCAAGCAACCTACCTAATCAGTAAAATGAAGCACTGTCAAGTATTCGGTTGATCGAACACATCAGATCATTTGAATAAAGTGTCGAAGACAAGCGACGTAAGCAAGGTATTAGTTACTGGATAGTAGGAGGACCCTAATTGTGATTATTCTTCCACTTGGATTTTAAATGTAACTGAATTTTCAGTATTATCAAAGCTATATTTTCGCAATTTTAGATCTTCAAAAACATATTTAAAAAGCCTATCAAAATACATAGACCATCTTTTGCCCATATCATGCTGTATTACAAATGTCTGTGTGCGATTATCTGTAATATCTTCATCACGCCTGTATGCAAATCCAGATACTCTTAGCCATGATTCAATTGTATCTAAGAACGATGATAAAGTATATTCTTTTCTAAGCAAAAGAGTCATATCCTTAATTTCATTTTTTGCAATATATTTTGATAAATCTTCTACTTCTTGCTCGTCAAGTCCCCCCATAAGTCTAATCAGCAAAGACTTGGGAAAAGAGACCATGCCAGCCTTAGAGGCATAAGTATCATATTCTACATGTGATTGAAATATTTGGCTTGCCAATGTGTTTAGGCTGATTCTTTTCTGATTAGATTCATTCCTTAATTGAGTAAGTATCTCATTATCAAACCTAAGAGTAACGCTACCACTCGATGGCTTTATCTTGCTACTTAGAGCTTGCATAATCTTATTATAATATACTTCAAATAGGTGAAATAAAAACGTTGTGTGCATTGCAATCATTTGATTGCATTATACGCATATTGTTGCAAAGCAAATTAGCTAGATTCAGGTATAGTTTCTTATTCATCTGGAATCTTTGCTTGCATTAAATTCATCATGCTTATGAGTAGCTGTGTTTTAGAATGTCGGTAGTATAATATGATGCAGTTTGATAAAAAAGATACAAATCAAATGCTGATACAAGTAGTCGATGATGAATTTGATATACTCAATGTTATCAAATTATATCTTCAAAAAGTTGGTCAAAAAGTTGGTTTGAATGTATTTGGATTTACAGATCCTAATTTGGCATTAGAGCATTTTCGGAATAATTGCAAAGATTACATTTTAGTTGTTTCTGATGTTAGAATGCCAGGTATGAATGGATTTGAATTTGTAAGAAAAGTAAGAGAGATAAGCCCTGCAATCAAGGTCTTGCTTATGTCAGCTTTTGAAGTCAATAGTACTGAATTATCAATAGGTTTAGGAGGA
>JAREAI010000028.1:0-14789 GCA_029240435.1 Nitrososphaeraceae archaeon
TCTATCTAGTTCTCGCAGAACGTTATCCATTGAGTTTGTATCATAATCTTCTGACACTGATAATCGTATGATTATTTGGCTTAAAAAGGGTTTAGTCTACTAAGTATCAAACAATTCACATGTAGTAGGATATATACAGATTTGTTAAAGGTAGATGTATATACTAATCTGCATATATCTGTTTATTTAATAATCAAATATTTTATGAAGATGAAAGGTATACTGAAGACATGGAGAAGTATTAAATCCCTTACATGTGAGACTCAATTCCAAGTGTATTTGTATGCCAGTAGTGTTAAGTTAAGCGTTTTCACCTCCCAGGATATGCGTAAGCAGACTGAATTTGATATCTGTCATCTCACTGCATCATACATGAATACAACAGTCCTACCCAGTTGTATATACATGTTATATATCATTCTGCCTTCATATAAGGGAAATAGTCATCAAATATTCTGTTCTGTCATTTATACATATTCTTTGACAATTATTATTGAGTATTATAATAGATAGAAATTCTTCAACTTTCATGGACGGTGCCATTTTGGAATGTGTTGTACATCTTTCTATGCAATCAATCTTCTTTGATCTACTGACGGTGAAATGTCTTCAGCTAAAATCACAAAAGAACAGAAAATTAAAAAGAAAAATCACCACCATCACCAAAACCTCCATTTATACTCTGAAGAGCATAACAAGGAACAAGAAAATTATTCCTTTTACGCCCTGTTATTTGGCGATAAGGTTGAAAGAAAACCGACACAAAAATATTCGAGTTAGACTAAGATTTTGTTCTTAAATTATATATTCATGTTTTAATAGGAACAATCTTAAACTAAGTGTGTGTCGAATCCAGCAGACGAATTAATACAACTAAAAAGTAGAATTGAATTATATGAAAAAGAATTAAATGATATCACTCAAAAGATGGCTGATTTACTCAATGAATCTACGTTAAGAAGTAATGCTGAAGAAGTTGCCAAAATATATGGAATAGCGATATTGCAATATCAGAAACTCGTGAAAGCATACAGAGAATATATTGATTCATTAGAAAGGAATATGTAGTTGCTGATATTGTAGACTAGTTAAGGATATAATAACAAACAATACAGATATCGTAGTAAACAACAGTATCTCTCAGCTCTCTATAGGGATAGGTATCTAAAACAATTATCATTTCAAACAATACATATTCATAACCATGATACAAATATAACGATAAGTGTCTCCCACAGTGATATCAAATCCATCAATAACTTGTCGTGAATATGATCTGACTATAAATGTGGATCTTAAGCAGATCATGATAAATCATACTAACGAATTATACAACAGAGTGAGAGAACTCCTGGATACTAGAGAAATGATTATTATAAATACATGTATTGTAATCATAATTACTTAATAGTGATTCCCTATCATGATAATCATACCTTTCTTCTAATGCGAATATGAATATAATTCTATATTAATAAGTGAGAATACTATATTATATTTCGCGTTACCATTCGATGAATAAAACAAAAACCATCGTATTGCTGGTAACGCTAACTCTCGAACTTGTTTTAGCGTCTACAAATTTTGCTGGTTCAGCAGTTGCATAGACAGAAACAAAGGCGGTTCTGGTAATAGTGGTACCAGCAATGAATAGCGCAACAACAATGGGTAGTACGGTAACTCATAGATAATAGAACTACGATAATAGACGGGAATAATAAAACTGAGGAAAAAGGAAATCCATTAAATCCTATTAATCGGGGAGGTATTTAAGTGATATCATGTAAGAATAGAACTTAATGTCTCAGATGGCACAATGTGACATGATGCAGCTACTTTATCTTAATCTACATCTTGAAAACTATTTTTACTTGTCATTTCTATTTCTATTCTCTATGGTATTACAGTCAAATATGATTAATATATAGTTCATTATTACGTTTATAATGATATCGAGCCAAGAATATTTATTTGTAAATATTTTAAAAATCATCTTAACAGATAAAGACGCAATTGCAAAATATTTGAAGGATTTAAGCATAATTCAAAATGAAGATAGATAATTATTAGTCTAATTGATATCTTTGAATTTTTAAGAAAAGGTAGACTTTATTGGAGGAATATTATTAATTTTAAACACAAACTTTACACCTTAAGAATCACATATACATATAGAGGCCCATGAATAAGGTTTCAAACGATTCATTAGAGAAAATTGCTTCAGAAGTAATTGGATGCCCGCTATGCAAACTTTCTAGGAGTAGAAGAAACGCTGTTCCAGGTGACGGTCAACTTTCATCTAAAATAATGTTTGTTGGTGAAGCACCAGGCAAAAATGAAGATGAACAAGGGAAACCCTTTGTCGGTGCTGCAGGAATGATTTTGAATCAAGCGTTGGAAAAGGCAGGGATAAAAAGAGCTGAAGTTTTCATTACAAATGTAGTAAAATGCAGACCACCAGGCAATAGAGTACCTGAAAATGATGAACGTTCTATCTGCAGGCAATATCTTGATAGACAAATTTCTCTTATTGCGCCGAAAATTATTTGTATTCTAGGAAGTACTGCATACTCATCAATTCTTGGTGGAAAATCAATTACTAAAAACAGAGGTAAAATAATGGAAAGAAATGGACAAAAGTACTTTCTAACTATCCATCCTGCAGCTGCAATTTATAACAAAAATTTAAGATCGGTATTAAACAATGATCTTTTTTTACTATCAAAAGAAATTAAAAAAATGGAATATGATAAAAGAACTTCGTTGCTAGATTATATAGTAGATGAAACAAAATTATAATTTCTAATTAGTCACTTGATGTTGACATCTCCTTCTTATGCTAACTGGTTTAGAAATTGTATTGTTCCTGTTATTCACATATAATTAAATGCCTCCAGATATGATAACCTAAAATAATCTTAAAGTCTGATTTTGACTATGTCCTCTGAGGAAGAACAACAGCAAAACATTGAAAGGATGGCATCAGCTATTGAAGATCTCCTTTATATGGGAGCTATAAAATTTGGCGATGCAGATCAAGATAGTGAAAAGGCAATCCTATCAAATCAATTCTCTATTATCGTATCAAACGTAATGAGTAATATGAAGAATTTCAAAGAAGATGACGATAATGAGGTTATGAAGTTGATGTACTATTCTCTTTTGATATATTTAAATGAACATCTGAAATTGCCAAAATCATTGACAATGGCTTTCGGTAATGATCTTGAAAAACGGCGAGAAGAGATGCAGTCTGGAGAATTGATCTCAAATTACGTAGCTGTATTACACAGTATATTTTCAAAGCAAAGAAAAGATATGAAAAAGATGTAACAATCACTTATCATAAAATGATAAATTATTTTGAATTATAATCCAAGTTTTTTTCCCTATGAATTCTTATATGATATAGCGAGAAATGCAAAATAGAATGTAGAAATTGAATTTATTATAGAACAAACTGATACATCGACTTTATAAAACTCAATTAAGTCTGCAAAAACAAAGTATTCATGTAAGGACTTTGAAGAAGAAGAAGATGATGATGATTATTAACGGAGCCTAAGTCTAAACTAATGTTAAATTCTAAGAGAATCAATCTGATTATTGAGGAAATCCCCAATATTTTACTTTCTTGTCAATGACTACGTTTTCTTATTTGTATATTCAATATCTATTCAATACATATTACCATATATACCATTGTATAACATATTAGTTTACATAGAGATACTCTAGCTATTTCTTTAATGTTTCGTGCTAATCAACAGATTGTCTATGATGTTCTAATTAGCTATATACAATACAATAATTAGCAAGAGATCGATTTTTATCTTTAAGTTGAATTTTAGAAATAAATACTCTGAATGCATTTTAAATTATGATAGATTGCGATTGCTATAGCTGTACGAAAAGTACACTATCAAATAAATATTAAAAGGTCCTATCTCCCAAGACCTTTTTTCATTCTTTTTCTAAATCATCAGCAGATAAGGTGATTTGCAATATTCGCATCTTTCACTAGATTGTGTGCTCGATCTTTTACCACAAGTGTTGCACACCAATACTCTAGACATGAGACGGAAGAAGGGTAGGTCTGCTACAGATTCTATTGCATTCTTTACTTCTTCATCAGAGTAAAGCTCGCTTACATCCAAAGTTAACGAAAGCCCGCCATTGAGTATATTATCTATTGATATACATTCCTTAATTACAGAATTATGTTTATTATTGTCAGACGACAACAACTCTCTAGCATTTAATGTTAACCCTTGTGAATAAGTAACTGTTTTTTGTTGATTTGATGTTAGAAGAGAGATCCTACCATATTTATCAGAATCTAGAGTTGCAAATCTTGTAGCACTATCATCATGTATCATAGCAATTCCTATAGAGTCTTCTCCAAGCTGTTTACCATGTTCTGCAGCCACATCTACAGCAGTCTTCAAAACTTTTTGCAAAATCTCTGCTCCATCATTAGAAGCGTCATGACCTAAAATTTTATATACCGATTCTTCTATGCCCGTAAGATTAATTATAACATTAGTAGTTCCAAGCTGTATGAATTGTGCGCTGTTAGCAATCACAGGAACCATTTGTTTCCTTATAAGATCAGCAATAGCCTTCTTCCTAATCGACATCGCAGATAATGCAGGCTTTATCATGAGAGCAAGCCTTGCCCTGAAATAAGTTTCATCCTTATTCGATTGATATGCCAGTCTTGGAAGATTAATAGAAAGTGATTGTAAAGTCATAACTGTACTAGAACCCTTGCCTCCTATATTTTTACGAACACCATTATTACTTCTAGATCCATTTTGTAAAATGGAAATGATGCCACCAGTGCGTACTATTGACGCAATAGTATCAGTATAATCCTTTAGTTTGTCATTATTGATTAGGCATATTCCTATTCTAGGAACAGGAGTAGAGGCAATGTAACTTTTATAACCAGACAATACTGCGTCAATTGATTTTTTATCAAATTTATCTAATTGAACGGTTATTGTAGTAACAGGAAGTCCAGCTGGAGAATAAGATGGGGCTACAGAAGATGCTATCAAAATATTCTCAAATCGTGATGCAATCTCATTTGGTTCTCTTAGCTGATCATCTAATAATAAGGGAATAATTCCATCAAGTACAATTTCTGTTGAAACCTCTCTACTTAGAAGCGAAATCAATATAGGCAGAGCAATTCCAAGGTCATCTGAATTCTTTATAGCAGGTATTCTAGAGACATTTAAGAATTTGCCTTTTAAGTCTAGACCGACTTCAGCAAAATCAGTAATATTTAGAAATACAGTATCAGGGAGCAAGCTCCAAATTCCACTGTTAGAGATACTTATTTCACCATTCAAGTGCATATCTGCTATATCTTTTGGAAGTATATTGAGCATGAGATGTTCAGAGAATACAGATTGAGAAGCCTTTGACATTATACTATCAGCTCCGTTCTTCACTGTGTCTATATTATTTAATATCTCTACAATATCAGAAGCAGGTAACCCTAATCTGGCCAACTTGTTTCTATATTCTTCATGTCCATGTTCAATTAACACTGAATTCACTGTTTCTCTAATTAATGATGAAGTAAGATAGGAAGTCTGAAATTTGTATATCTTGTTTTCAACCTCTTCTGTAATTTTGTTTGCCTGTTCAAGGGGCATGTTGGCCTCTCTTACTAATGACTGGATTATCTTATGGGAATTAAACTCTTCGATTGAATGTCTGGTGGTCCTAACGTACATTTTACCACTTTCAATTATTGATCTTTCCTCTATTTGTCTGGCAAGGCTCAATACCAATTTACCCAAGTTAGTAATAGTGTAACGTCGTTCTGCCTTGTTAAGAGCAACAAGTGATTGTCTTAGCAGTTTTCGTAAATGATAAGCAAATTTTCCAGACTCCTTTTTAGATTTGAATCCGGCAAGAGACTTTAATTCCGAATAAGTCAGAGGTCCTTTAGAATTTAAAATACGCAGAATATCAATTCTATTAGGGCTAGCCATAACAGAAAAAATCATTCTAACTCGTTTTGAAGCAGATTCTAAAACTCCATCCCGCCTAGTTTCTGTTTGATATGAATAGTCGTGACTCAACTGTTCCATTGCACCCGTTATTCGTATAAATGATTAAAACTACTTTGTAAATTTTTATTAACTAATCATATAATAGGCCCTACTCCTATCAATTGATTAGCAGGTCAACAGATTTAACTTTCAATCATCATACGATTATCTTTAACTGTGACTTCCTCAACATCTCTACCTATTCTAACCTCCTGAATAGTAGTTGGAACTTCAGGTAATCGCGACTTTGCTTCGTCTTCAAGTATTCCTTCGACTTCGTTCAATATTGAAAGCGCGTCAGAATCCATAGAAGTTGAAATCTTGCCTATCTCTGACTTGATATTAGTGTTAAGTAGAATGTCCGATGTCATCGACGTCATCTCTGATAACAAGTGGTTTGTTGTTGGAACTGCCCTCGAAATATCATTTTGAATATCCTTTATCATTTCAATAGTTGGATTAATGGTATCAAGCACCATGGCAAATTCATTGATAGTACTAAAGCGTATTACTACTACTTCTAGTGCAAGGCTCATGTTTTGTGTAGTACGCTGAATTCGATGTATATTTGATAGTTCTATTGCAAGAGCTCTTGCCCTAGCATTGTTACCAGCCTTTATGTTAGCAGCTATTTTATAACGCAAGTCTTTATCCATTATAGTGAACTTTTTATCAAGCATATTCAATCGAGTGAGTTGGTTATGAACTACTGTGCTGGCGGTTAAAATATCACTCATGAATTGTTGATGCTTGTCCATCTTCTTTTTCTATCCAAAGGTGATTATTTAAAAATGTTAAAACTAAATGTTAATGTATGTATACAAATAGCTGTTACAAAGCTAAGCTACAAATTCAAAGTTGACATGAGCTGTGGGGGTGAACCTAAACCTAGTTCCATCTATACATCATTAATGGATCATTAATAGATTTTAGGCAATTGCAAATTTTTGAAAGTGCATTTGATTACATTTGGAAGTAATGCGACGATTCCCAGCAGCTACAAAAGTCAAGAAGATAGCAACTTGATCTACTCAGCTTTTGCATATATTGTTTAATCACCATGTGCGTGGTGATGTATTGTTCTCTTATCCACCAAAGTAACTACATCTAAAGCTTTTGTAACAAAAGACCATGTTTTAGATCAAAGCCGGTTACTTTGACTGTTGTTCCTATAGGTAGATCTTTGGGGGTTGCAATCCTAGGAAGAAACCCCGATGCTCTAAATGGCGCATTATCTACCTTGAAAACGACCCAAGCATATGAGCCGGCATCTTCAAATCCTTCTGGCGCTACAGCTTGGATCGTATAAGTGACCACCTTGCCAATTCCTTCCAGTTCGATAGTTTCAAATTTGCTACCAAAGCATTTTTCACAATAGTTTACTGTCTCTAGCATTGTATGTCCGCAATAGGAACATTTGTTGGCAAGAATTTTATTTTTTTTAGCCGATGCGATAAACTTCTCTCGTGCACTCATAGCTGCTGTTACCTGTTAGCACCAGACAGTGTTATTTTACTGTACCTTTCTAAAAATATGAACAGCAGCACTTGCACCAGTCGCGCCAAAATTGTGTGTAAGAGCGGTTTCTGCGTTCTTAACAGTTCTTTCTCCTGCTTTACCGGTAAACTGCTCAAAAACTTCTACGACCTGACCTACGCCTGTTGCACCGATTGGATGTCCCTTTGATTTCAAACCACCAGACGGATTGATTGGAATTTCGCCATTTCTTCGAGTTGCTCCTTCTGTTACAGCATGAGCAGCAGTTCCTTTTGGAAAGAAACCAAGATCTTCAATATCAATGATTTCTGCTATTGTAAAGCAGTCATGCACTTCTGCAAAATCAATATCTTTTGGAGTAATACCAGCCATTTTGTATGCTTGCTTTGCAGCCGATATTGTGCTTGGAATAGTAGTAATATCTTCACGAGCTTGAACTGCCGCAGGTGATGCTCCTCTGCCTGAACCTATAACTTCAACATATGGTTTTTGGCTTTTCTTGGCAAACTCTTCATTACAAAGTATAACAGCTGATGCCCCATCTGAAAACGGGCAGCAGTCATAAAGTTTCAAAGGTGAAGCCACGACAGGAGATTTCATTACATCATCAACTGTGATTTTTTTTCGAACATGAGCCTTTGGATTGAGGATTCCATTTTCATGGTTCTTTACAGCTACGTAAGCAAGGTCTTCTTCATTAGCTTTGTGTGTAGTCATATATACTCTTGCTATTGATGCAAATAATCCAGGAAATGATGCTCCATTTCCTCCTTCATAAAAGAAATCAGAACAGTAAGAAAATAAAGTAGTACTCTGAGTAGTTCCTGTATGTGTTATTTTCTCGACGCCTAATGCCAAAACACAATCATAAAATCCTGCAGCTATGTTAGCGTATGCCTCTCTGAACATAACAGAACCTGAACCACATGCAGACTCAATGGTAAGTCCTGGAACGTTGGGAATTCCTAAGTTACTCATAATAACGGGTGCCATATGTACCTGCTTGTCAGCCACTCCAAAAACATTTGAGATATAGCCTGCCTGAATATCCTTTGGTGTAATACCTGCAGACTCTATCGCATCTTTTGATGCATTTAATGCTATTTCAATAATACTTTCATTTAATTTACCATAATTAGTACTGCCCGCACCAAGAACACAGACCTTATTTGTCATGTGTTTAGAAGTACTTTTTTGCATATATATATAAATTGTTAAACATCAATCTATATAATAATAACATTCATATTTATTCTATTTAATGTAATTCATGCCTGATATAAAGGATGAGCCATTTATCCTTGTTATCTGTGAAAAACCTCATGCCGCACAAAGGATAGCACAGGCACTTGGGACCAAGAGTTTTAAAAGATCCATATCATCAGATGGTGTTCCATTTTTTTATGCAGTTTCAAATAATAATAATAATCATTTTATGATATTCTCTTCTATAGGTCATCTATATGGCTTAGATGATGTCACAAAAAATCGAGAGATATATCCTGTATTTGATTTAGAATGGATACCACTTCTCTCCAACTCACATAGACTATTTAGAGTGGAGCAAATTATAAAATCAATATCAGAGGTCTCAAAAAGAGCTACTCGATTTATCCATGCCTGCGACTATGATCAAGAAGGTGAGGTTATTGGTTACAATATCCTTCAATATGCTTGTAAATTTAAGTATGACAAATCCTTACGTGCTAAATTCTCAACACTTACGGATCAAGAAATAAGAGAATCCTTTGATAATTTGCTAAAACCTAACAGGGGCTTGGCTGAAGCTGGTAGATCTAGACATATACTTGATTTCATATATGGAGTGAATCTTTCAAGAGCTCTTTCACAATCGTTTAAAGTAGGCAATAATGGTAAGCGATACCATAACTTGTCCATTGGCAGAGTACAGGGACCTACTCTAGCTTTTGTAGTAGACAAAGAGATTGATATTAGAAAGCATATTCCAGATCCTTATTGGGGCATAATAGCAGATTTTGAAAAAAATGGGCACATAATTCAAGCATTTTATGAAAAAGACAAGGTACAGACATTATTAGAAGCAAATTCAATAATTAATGCTTGTAATGGCAAAGATGGATTAGTCAGTCAAATTAAAGTTCAAAAAATTTTACTCCATCCTCCTACTCCATTCAATCTAGGCGACTTACAAAAGGAGGCATATAGACTATTCAAATTTTCTCCTACTTACACGCTTTCAATTGCAGAAAGGCTTTATCTTAATGCAATGATTTCTTATCCACGAACATCAAGTCAGAAGCTGCCGTTATCTATAGACTATAAGAAAATTATTGCGCGTCTGTCTAAAGTTAATAGCAATTACGGAAGTTTAACCGCAGCATTACTTTCCAAGGATCGTCTTTTACCGAATGATGGAATTAAAACAGATCCGGCACATCCAGCCATATATCCAACTGGAGAAAAACCGAAGCGACAACTAGATCCAATGCATTGTAAAATCTATGATCTTATTGTCAGGAGGTTCTTGGCGACTTTCGGTGATCCAGCGGTAAATCAGCATACAACAGCATCAATTGATATCAATGGTCGTTATGTTTTCAAATCTGAAGGAAAATCAAAAATACATGAAGGATGGATACATTTTTACGAACCGTATTTTATATTTCACGAAGTAGAACTCCCAAAATTGAATCAAGGCGATATTTTGAGAAATGCCGTAGTTATTTCTAAAGAGAAATTCACGCAACCGCCATTTCGATTTAACCAGGCTAGTTTATTGGAAAAGATGGAAAAAGAACAGATTGGGACAAAGGCTACAAGAGCACAAATCATAAGTACTTTGTTCAACCGAAATTATATTGTCACGAGTCAAAAATTTTTTGGAATTGAAGCCACAGATCTCGGATTTGCTGTAATAGAAACAATGAAAAAATATGTACCAAATATTGTTTCTACAGATTTTACCAGAGCAATGGAAAAAGATTTAGAAAATATTGAAATATGTAAGAGCAAGAGTTTTTCGGTTATAGAATATGCTGTTGATAACTTAATCGAGTGGCTCACTAGATTTAAAGAAAAAGAGGTTGATCGAGGAGATAAGATAACGAATGTGGCAGATATTACTTTGACCAAAGAGATAACTGCTGGAACTTGTCCTTTGTGTCAAAAAGGAGAATTAAGAATTATAATATCTCGCACATCAAAGAAGAGATTCATTGGTTGTTCTAATTACTCTGCTGGATGTAAAGCAACTGCTCCGCTCCCTCAGAAAGGCTCAATAAAAACTACGACCAAAAGATGTAATGTATGTAACTGGCCAATCATCAATATTGTATTTTCGCGTCGACTAAGATATCCGTGGAAAATGTGTATAAATATGCTCTGTCCGTCAAAGAATAATACGTAGCTAACTAAATACGCTGATATTATTGCCATAGACATCAGTTCGGCGATTTTTCAAAAGTGGAAGCATTTCTCTTACCTTCTGGACTCTGGATTTATCAATCTCAACTACTTCCATTCCTTCTCTATTACCCATATCTAACAGTACGACACCAAACGGATCTACAGCCATGCTTCTGCCAGAGAAAATGTTGCCAACTTGATCTGGCGCAATTATATATAAACCATTTTCAATTGCTCTAGCTTTAAGTAATGTCTGCCAGTGTTCTTCTTTCATAACGCCATGAACCCATGCGGAAGGCGAGACCAAAACATTGGCACCCTTTACCGTCAAAATTCTAGACATTTCAGGAAAACGAATATCATAACAAATCATCAATCCTATGTTTCCTACTGATGTCTTGGCAGGCTTTTCTATCATATTGCCAGCCATCATCCTATCAGATTCTTTAAAACCTAGCGCATCATAAAGATGTAATTTGCGGTAAAATGAAGATATTTCACCCTTATTGTCTATAAGAACTACTGTATCGTAGACACGATTGTCAAACCCACTATTACTCTTTTCATAAATTGTTGATATGATACTAATCTTGTTTACTTTGGCAGCTTTACGCAGAGTAGTAATGAAATTGCCATCATTCACAGATTCGGCTATTTCTGATAATTGATTTGCTGACTGACTCACTGGTGAATAAGCCATTTGGAATTCTGGAAAACATATCAGATTTGATTTCTTCTTTGCAGCTTCTCTGATAAACCCAACTGATAATTCCAGATTTTCCATCTTGTCTTCTGAGGACCTCATTTGTACTATGGCGACGAGAGGAAACTTTGGCATTTTTCAGTCTAATAATGGTCATCTAAGCATAAAATAAAATAGTTTGCTACTATTAAAGGCGCTTTCCTGAAATATACCAATTCTCCTTAGGTTTTTCATCATATACAACAATTATGTGTTCAGCTTTCGCCTTTAAAATTTCTATAGCCGCTTCAGTTATTGCCTTTGCAAATTCTTCTTTCTGTTCTTTAGTTCTCCCAGGATACAGTGAGACGGAAATTATAGGCATATACGAAAATAAATTCATGGGACAATTAAATCCTCTGCAATGATGAAGAGTCAAAGAAAATCATTATATATCAACAGACGAATTATACTCATTCTTCTTTATACTAGAGAGCTAATTATTATCTCAATTAATACATATTCATTCATATATAACTATGAAGTTGGCTGATATAGCAGCTCCTATTATTGCGCTAATAAAATTAACCGCATTATTGCTAATTATCGATATCCCCTTTTCATGAATTGTAGGAAAACTACAATGTATAGATCTTTTTTCTAGATATTTTCTACAATTTATGCATCGGTATTTAGCTTGAATAGTCGCTCCAAAAATACTGTCGGCATTTGTTGATATCATTCCACCGACGATGGCTGCTGAAAGTATAATAAGTATACGCAATGATATATTTTCTGATATTAATAGTCCATATACTGTTCCTATTAAAAGTGAGCCTATAAGTGCAGCGATCTCCCCTTGAATTGTGACTCCTCCTGATTGACCTTTGTCAATTTGCTTGCCTGTCAATAGCGAACGTGGTTTTACTTTACTTAGTAAGCCAACTTCAGTTGCAACAGTATCTGAAAGCGCAAAACTGATTGAACCAACAAAACACAACATAAAAATAGGATTATTATGTGATATGTAATAAAGGATAGCAATAGCTGCTAATGGTCCTCCATTTGCTAATACATTTCTCCATCCTCGTGCACCGTTATTTTCCTCAGCTAGCCCCATCATCTGTTTCTGTTTGTATTTATACTTGGTAAAGAGTGATGAAATTAGGAAAAATAATAGTAAGACAATAAACCATGAAGTATCACCAAAGTATAATATAATAAAACCTATTGGAACAGCAGCTAATGCACCATATTTATCGATAACATTTATCTTGTAAGCAAAAATAGCCATGGCAATAATACCAGCTAGCCATACAATGACTTGTTCTATAAAAAACACATCTGTTATAACTCAAATTTTGTTATTAATATCTATTGTTTAAATAAAAAATTACAGCTTATGACGCTGATCATGTCCATAGATACTTCTATGATATTCTTTATGCTAGTTTATAGAGCAAATATTAGCTATCTTTTGATGAATGCAACTAGTAAGGATATTCTGAACCCATTCATAATCACTCAGAACTAACAGAATCATATTCAATTTGTTCACTAGAGACAAGAGCTCTATTCAAATTTATTTCTTGATATCTGTATATAATTACCATTTATCAGACTCAAGCTGTCTAAAGTAATTGTTCGTAATAATTGAAGATATTTTGTATTTATGCAAGAATCGAAGAAAACATTAAAAAGAAGTATAAAAGATTTCTTGATTTTGTTATAATACTTTGGATATACATAGAGTAATACGCTGGTTTGGTGGTTGTTCCTAGGAACTATAACTAATATATTATTTTTACTAACTCTTTATTCTTTCACAAGCTCTTAAATAGATAAAGAGTTTATTGTGCTAGTCATTTATGTCATTAAAAGATGCATGTTTCGAATACATGAATTAGAAGTTGTTATTTGTACTAATTAAAATAATATAGTACTCGCCTGGGCATGACATTAGTAGTATTTTAAAATCTATTATCAAATAACAGCAGTCCCTGTTTGAAGCTTAATATGCTTTAGATTCAATAGCATGAGATTACTAGAGCTATGAATTCACCAGAAGAATCCTCGCTGCATAGGATTAATGAAACAGTAATACAATGCAAATTGTGTCCTCGTTTGTCAAACTACATTCAAGAAATTGGTAAATCCAAAGTAAAAAGATTTATAAATGAAGATTATTGGGCAAAGCCTCTGCCGGGTTTTGGTGATGTAGAAGCCAAGTTATTGATTATTGGCTTGGCACCTGCTGCTCATGGTGGAAATAGAACGGGTAGAATGTTTACAGGCGACAGTTCGGGTGATTGGGTTGCAAAAGCACTATTTCAAACAGGATTTGCGAACATATCTACAAGCCAGTTTAGAAATGACGGACTAATTTTAAAGGATGCTTACATTGTTGCAGCTGTGAGATGTGCTCCACCTAATAACAGACCTAGCCCTTTTGAAATATCTAATTGTTCACAATATCTTTTGGCAGAATTAAACATTTTAGATTGTAAAACTAAAGTCATTCTAGCACTTGGAAAAATTGCTTTTGATGCATATTGTAAGGCTAATAATTTGAAAGGATTAACTTTTGGCCATGGCGCTCATTACTGTATGGGGAAAGCTAAGACTCTCCTTGCTTCTTATCATCCTAGCAGACAGAATACAAACACTCATAAGCTAACATGGCAAATGTGGATAAATATTTTCAAAACTGCAAGATCACTAATATCAGATAGATAAATACATGCGTACATATTATATAATATTAGATAATTCACAAGTATCTTTAATACAAAATAATTATCGGATTATTTGGTTGTATATTTGTTATTTAACTCCATTATTGTTGGTCTTCAAGAATGTTTAAGTTCTATTAATGCAATGCCTTTTTCACGATGAAATCATGCTGCATTATAGACAACACAATGAGAAGAGAAGCTGCAAAATCAATAGTACTAAGTTTGGGATTTATCGTAATACTGTCAATAATTTATCATGATAATAGATCGCCAGTATTCGCACAAAATCTTGCTGATAATAATCATAACTTTAATTTTCTGACTAACACGACCTTTATAAATAATAAAACTACGACAGACTCCGCTAATATCACTACTCTTATCAGCGATGACTTTAATATAGAAGGAACAATAAAT
>JAREAI010000226.1:0-4789 GCA_029240435.1 Nitrososphaeraceae archaeon
GGCGGTGATAAAAAGCCATCTGACTTTACAATAACAGTTAGTGGCAACAATCCAACACCATCATCTTTTACAGGCAGCTCCTCTGGTACTACTGTTCAACTGTCTCCAGGCAAATACAAGGTTGCCGAACCTGGACCTACTACTAATTATAATTCTACCTTATCTAATGGCTGCTCGGGTACTATAAGAGAAGGTGAAACTAATGAGTGTACTATTACCAACACTTATTCTGCATCACCTCCACCACCACCTCCTCCTCCCCCTGTTACAACTGGCAAGATAATTGTAATTACGAAAGTAAACAACGAAGGTGGCGGTGATAAAAAGCCATCTGACTTTACAATAACAGTTAGTGGCAACAATCCAACACCATCCTCGTTTGCTGGAAGTTCTTCAGGAACTACCATCACCGTAAATGAAGGTAGCTATAACGTGAAAGAAGAAGAAGGACCGTATATATCCCCTGACTACGTTCCTGGCAGATATACTCCAAGTTACTCTAGTGAATGTGCTGGCACTATACAGGCAGGTGAAACTATGAGCTGTACAATATCAAATAAGTATAATCCATTTATTCCAGGAATATTATCTAAACTGATAGTTACAAAAAAAGTAGTTAACGAAGGTGGCGGTGATAAAAAGCCATCTGACTTTACAATAACAGTTAGTGGCAACAATCCAACACCATCCTCGTTTGCTGGAAGTTCTTCAGGAACGACTGTCACTCTGAACCCTGGCAGATATAGTGTTACTGAAAATCTCCTATCTGGATATACCTCGAGTATGAGCGGTGATTGTTCTGGTACTATAGATAATACAGGCGAAACCAATGAGTGTACTATTACTAATGTGTATCAACCTGAAGATACATCAGCTCAACTAATAGTTATCACGAATGTTATTGACAATAATAATAATGATGATGATTCTGACCCTATTAGAAAACCATCTGCCTTTACCATAACAGTTAATGGCAACGATCCATTACCAAGATCTTTTCCTGGAAAATCAGGAGCAGGTGTGATTGTTAATCTAGATCCAGGTAGATATAGTATCACAGAAAAAGGACCATCTGGATATACAATAGATTATTCTGATAGCTGTCGAGGAACCATAAGTGCTGGAGAAGCAAAGGCATGTATAATAACAAATGAAGCTATTATACCTCCCCAGCCAATACCATCGCCTGTTCCTCCTCAACCATCACAACCACTTCCAGTTATAGAAACAATTACTGGCTTCTCAGCACCTTATGGAATTGACTCAAGCCTAGATAACGACTTGATATATGTCTCTAACTTTGGTCAATTCAATGTAACGGGAACAGTTTCAGTGATAAATGGTACAACTAACACCATAGTAGCAACGATATATGTAGACAAAAATCCTCAAGCTATTGCTTACAATCCTGCTAATGGATTGTTTTATGTAGCTAATACGTATTCAAATACTCTGTCGATAATAAATGGAACAACCAATACTTTAATAGGCTCTATACCTGTAGGCGATGTTCCGGGAAAAAGTCCCACAGGAATTGCAGTTAATTCAGTTAATAACACAGTGTATGTGACAAACACGGGCTCAAATACAGTTTCTGTAATAAATGGTACAACTAACGTTGTAGTCGGTAATATAACCTCAGGAATAGGAGGAAGTTTCTTTAGCCCTACAGGAATTACTTACAATTCAGATAATGACAACCTTTATGTAACGAACCGAGGATCAGATACAGTTTCTGTAATAAACAGTACAACTAACATGTTAATTGATGAAATACCTATAGATGCTATAGCACCTTCAGGCATCATTTACAACGCAGCAAACAATTACGTTTACGTGACAAACACGGGCTCAAATACAGTTTCTGTAATAAATGGTACAACTAATGCATTGGTTGAAACTATTCCAGTAGGCTTAGGACCTAATGGCATTACATACAATCAAAATAATGGGGATGTTTATGTAGCTAATTCTATTAACGGAACCATATCAGTTATAAGCGGTTTAACAAACACAGTCTATAATACTATTCCAATAGGTATCAATAACAATCCAAATGGCGTATCATATAATCCCACTAATAATACCTTATTCATTACAAACTCTAATTCAAATACGGTTTCTGCAGTCAAGAACGAATAAAGCTATGGCTATTTTTTTTGAAAGAATAATGTGTTATAGGTGCCAATTAGCTGTCTAAAAATGGATTCAAATGAATAGTTCATATAGCAGACCCAGAGGGATGCAAATGAAAATTCAATTGAATCTCAATATTTTATTTTACTTGTAGCTTTGAATGAAGCAAGTATAGATAACAAAATGTTGTTGATATTAATCACGTATATATGATGTTATCCTGTGATTATTCTCCTAACGACAATACAGCCACTGTATTCTCGTCATATTAGTGACTAATCATATTTCTCTTCATCTTCTAGTTCTTGTTCTTCTCTTGATATTTGTTCTTCTTGTTTTTCTTTTTCTTCCTCTTTTTGAGTACTCATAAGTAGAAGGCCTAATAGAGCTTTGAAATATAAGTATTATTATTATTTTGGGTTGTAACAAGTCTTAGGTTGATTTAATGTAAAATGATAATTGTAAATATTCGCTTGGCAAATGAGCTTATTTCTGAGGTATATTAATAATTGATGAACTAAGGTCGACTCATGTTATATGTGCTGATTGGTTGATTGGTCACTACTTATTATCAATATACAAGTTTTATGATTTTGCGAATGAAGCGGGCTGAGGGAATTCAACCCTTTAGGTAATTAGCTCAATTATTTTCTCGTTAATCTTAAGAATCATTCAAATGGCGGCAAATTTGTAAGCAAAGATGTGGTAAGCTGTATATTATTATTGACACAAATCTGAGCTTATTTTTTAGAGTTGTAATCCACTACCTTTGTATAGTAATTAGATACAGTTTTAACTTTCAAAGGATAAATACTAATATATTTCCATAAATATATGGAAGAATGTGACAAAAAGAAGTATAATGGAATCATTAAGATAAATGGAAAAATTTTGCTTATCAATTCTTTGGAGAAAATGGGGTAAGAGATGCAGATACTGTAAAAATAGGATTAACTCTTGATTCCCTAAAATTTCTTAAGACGAAAGATTCTACATGGCAAGAAAATCTAAAGCTTTTTGATAATGCGTACTATTATGATGAAGATAATGGCAGAAGAAAAAAAATCCTTACTAGTAACAATAAGAATAACCAATACATCAAAATTAGACTACAAGGTGTCGATGCTCCAGAGCTACATTATAGAGCAAATAAGGGAGACGTTTTTCTTTATGATAATCAATTTTCAAAATTTAAATCATTAAACGAGCTATTTGAGTTTAGACAACATTATAGTGCTAGAGCAGTAAAGGCATTAGTAAATTTGCTTAATACTTTTTCTATGTCACATAATAACAAGAAATACGTTAACGCTTATGCCTTTTCGTCTGTTGATATGCCAAGTGAATTATTTGATCGATATGGGCGTGCAGTATCTGATATAATTATCTACAAAGATAACGAAGAGAATGGAATAAACTTGAATCAATGGTTAGTCAAAGAAGGATGGGCATTTCCTTATTTTTATGACTCGATGTCAAATGATGAAATATCCATACTAATGGAAAAGGGAAAAGAAGCTGTCAATGCACAAAAGGGTATAAGACCTTATTACTCTAAGGAATTAGTCGATTTTGATTTTAACTTAGTTTTTGAAAAAGAAAACGCGGATAATATTATTGCTAATGATAGTGGACTGCTAAATCTACCCAAATTCTTTAGAAAACAAGTTGATTGGCAAATTATTATTAAAAGTGGAAATAATATTAAAACTTTGAAAAAATATATATCCTTAAGAAAAGATGCATGCTATTTACTAGATGAATTTCTAGAAAAGAGACATTGTGCACATAAGCACGGACTTTCAGAATTTATTGATGAAAATGGATTTATGAATGTTGATCCAGGTACTTTGGTAAATATTGAAAGTGATTCTCAAATAGAAACTCCTAATATCATGACAACATGGTATTAGTTAATCATTTAATATAATGTATATTACTATCGGTACAATTTATCTACAGCGTGTGACTTTATGAATTGTCACATGTAGGAAGGAATTTTACTTCAGAGATAGATAATATAATAATAATTATTTTTTGTATTGTCGGGTTTATACATTCAGGAGTTTTCTTCAAAATATAATAACATCAATAGATTCTCAACCAAATCCACTTCTTACATTTTTATCATTGCTGTATGCATTGCTATGTAAGAAAACTGATATGAAGTATCTATCTAACTATCAAAGTAATGTAAACCATTAGAGGAACATGTTTTTTGGAGGCAAAAAGACAATAAGACACTATGGATAGCAGAGATGACACTTTTGTTATGAACAACAACCAAAACCAACTTCTCCCACTAACAGTTGGAATTCTAATCTTTGATCAAGTGGAAGTCTTAGATGTTGCAGGACCTTTTGAGGTATTTGCTGTAGCCCGTTTGAATGAAGAACGCCGACAGGACGAATCATCACCCTTCAAAATAATCTTGATCTCAGAAAAGATAGGTCCAGTCTTGGCCATTGGAGGCCTACGCTTTACTCCAGATGTAACCATTGATAACTGCCCAGAAGAACTGGATATACTGATAGTCCCTGGTGGTTGGGGTACACGTAATGAAGTAAAGAACGTTAATCTTCTAAAGTGGATTGCAAATCGTGCCTCTAAGACTAGGCTAACAGCCTCAGTGTGCACGGGTTCAAGTCTTCTT
>JAREAI010000227.1:0-4787 GCA_029240435.1 Nitrososphaeraceae archaeon
CTGCCAAGCCAGTCTTGACTCCAGCTGCACATTCTAGACACACATTAGCAGAGAACGGAAAGCTCTTCATACAGTTATTACAGGCAGGCCTGCTACATGCAGGACAAATCTTTACGAATGTTGTCGAATTGCACAGGTAACAGATACTCTTTTCCATTGATGAAATATTACACCTATGTGTCGTAAAAGGTTATCGTATCATAGTAATTGATGAATAGATGTATATACATCATAATGGTGGGCGCACACCTATATTATCTCCAACTGTAACTCTTTTTCTTGGACCAAGAGGCTGATTAAAATATCTCATCTAATAGTATACAATATAATCTTTCTATCATCATCTTCTTCCTCATCTGTTTTTAGAACTACTTTGTTGTTCTTACCGTCTATAGAATTGAGTTAAATGTTATTAACCAATCAAGACTGCATCTTTAACTTCAGAAAAAGATAAGTTAAAACGTAATTTACATGGTTTTAAAGAAGAACACATTAATTATTATGGAAAGTATGATTTTTTATTAAATATAGTTTCTTCAATAATAAAATGGATTTCCTTTCTAATAATGTATGTATTTTTCTATTTTACTACCTAACGATAACCATACTATACACCTTTAATTATGGATATCAACATAATATGAGATTATATGTTCATAGTTACAAAATTTATAAAAAAAACTTGTATAACACATATAACATTTGTTAAATACGTAATTTTGAATTGATAAATGCCTACAACAATGACTTCGATTAATCCATTAGCTGGTCAAATAACACTTAGCTTTAGAATACTAACTGGAGATGAAAAAAATAGAAGGGAGGATGCAAAGGCTACCTTTCAATACAAGTATTATCCAGAAGATGATCATATTGAATATATAGATACCATATACACTCATCCAAAATTACAATCAATGATTGAGGACAACCAAACAATGATGGAAAATGTTGATTTCTATATTAGAAAGTCATTAATGGCAAATACAATGAACTTATCTAAATGTCGATAATTTTCTTCATATTTTTATCATAGGCAAAAACAAAATAAAACAAAATAAAATATGGGCATTTTCCCTGATCTATGTTTGAATTTTTATTTTTATTATATTCTGTATAGTAAATATGAGAAGATCTGATCTTAATTTTGTTTGCTACCACGTGTTATTGACTGTGTAGTGACAACACACTCAAACTGATAGTTATCATTTACAACCAATTACATAATGCATATTGTATAGAACTTGTATTCTTGTAGGCAATTTTTTCTATAATCACTTGGTATATCTCTATTTCTCAACAGGAAGGTCTAATCTGTTTCCCCATTCTCCCCAAGAACCCAAGTACATTTTGACATTTTTGTATCCAATCATTTTCAATGCAACAAAGCTGTTAGCTGCCCTGTAACCACCCTGACAATATGTAATAACCTCTGCGTCCTTTGGGATATGCCAAAATAGTTTTTCTAACTGAGTAGGATCTTTGAATACATTGTTTTCAATATTATAGTTCCAATCTATGTTAATTGCAGATGGTATATGTCCAGCTCTAGCAGCACGAATAGTAGAGCCATCATATTCTGATTTTGAACGCGAATCGACTATTATGATAGCGCTACTACTTTTTTTCTTTTTTATTGCTGATTTTATCTGCTTAAAGTCGGCAAGTAGTTTGCGATTAGGCCTGTTTTGAAAATTAGTATGGACTAGTGCATTACTCTTTGTCTCTATTTCATATCCTTCTTTCTTCCATCTATCGAATCCGCCATCAAGCATTGCAACTTTGTTATGTGAAAAATACAGCAATAGCCAGACTCCTCTAGCTGCAGATGCACCGGAAATATCGTCATAAAATAGTACAAACTTGTCTTTTTTTATCCCTATATTTGAGAGAAGAATCTTCATCTGTCTGTTAAATTCTAAAATGCCTGTCTTAGAAGTATCAATCCAGTGAAATTGTATAAGTTCAATATTAACTGCGCCAGGAATGTGGCCTTTAGCATAGTCTGAAAATGGCCTAGCATCCACTATAAGTAAATTGCTTCTGTTTTTATCAAGTAATCGGTTTACTTCAGTAGCATTTAAGACAAGGTTCAATTGTTAATATTTTGTAATATGATACTATGTGAATGTTTACATGGTAGTAGTAGTATTTTTTAATAATATAGAATGGATAGCAGATAATAATGACTATTAATAGCACATTATTATTTTCCTTTTGACTGGAAGCAAATGCGCATATTATCTCTATATTGTTATTGCATTCCAAATTGTTCTTCATCCTTTATCATCATCGTATCTGAGAAATCTTCTTCAGGAATCAAGAAAATTATCTTCCAAATTATATTATAGTATATTATTATCTTTATTGATCATATTAGGAAGACTTCATCTTTCCATATATCCACAATCCTACTCCAATGATAATTGCTATGATAATTAGGCCTATAAAAATTGGTGCTAATATTTCAATAAGAAAAATTATGACTGCAATTATCACAATCAATGCTATTATTCCAATTATTATTGCTCCAATATTTGCTGCAACCAAATTTTCTTCTAATAGGTATGGCTGGAATAGTTTTAAGCAGTTTCATAGGAATTCATCTAACATTTTGTAAGAGAATAGTTTGAATATATGTTGCTCTTCTTCTTCTTCTATTGTTTAACATCACATAATTTAAGTCAAGTGTATAATGAAATGAAATTTTATTTCTAGTATTTCACCTTATCTATATAAAACGAAAATCTTCTTTTACTGTTATCAGCACTATATGAGTATTTGTTCTTTCAATAGACGGTGACAATAGATCTTTTTTTACAAAATCACTAAGATCCTTTCGATTTTTAAATTTTGCAATTATTAACATATCAGTTAAGCCAGTAATGTCATATACTGCACAGACATTTGGAAATTTAGATACATGCTTTTCTACGTCTGTTATCTTACCTTTAACAGCTGTTACTTCAATGATTGCAGTCAGATCGTAGCCTACTTTTTCATGATCTAGTATTGCTGAATAAAATTTGATAATGCTGTCTTTCTCTAACTTTTCTACTCTGCTCAATACTGTAGGAGCAGAGACATTTATTTCTTCAGCTATCGTGCGATATGATAACCTGGCATGAAAAAGCAACTTTTTAATTATCTTAACATCTGTTTCATCCAAAGCCATTCTATCTTTTATTGTCTAACATATTAAAAGCCTCGGCTAAATATATTTATCATATATTAAGAAAAGGAATGTTAATCTTTTTATGTTACAAATGATATATATTTTAATAAATGTCGTTTAGAGATAAGTCTACATTAGAATTTGATCATGCTATAAATAATAATAATAATAATAACAATAATGATGAAACAAAATGGCAAGATATAGAATTCATTCAAGTAAGATACACTGATGTCCCAGGAAAATTTCTTGCCAAGTATTACCTTTTAAAGGACAATGAACATTTCTATGACGTTTGTAGAAATGGCATTGGACTTGATGGATCATCTGTAAAGGGTTTTGCAAGTATAGATGAATCTGATCTATTACTCCTACCAGATAGACTAACTGCAACGTTAACTCCAATCTCGAGTTACAAGACAGTTACAGTGATTGCAGATGTGCATCGAGGTTTTGGACAAGGCAGATTGACAAAAGACCCTAGATATATATCTCAGCATATGGAGGAATATCTCGCAGAGAATAATCTCTTCTGTCAAGTCGGAGCTGAAGTTGAATGCTTTGTCTTTGATGACATAATATTTAATAACAAAAATACTGACAAAGACAATGAACTTGAAATAATATCAACAGAGCAATATGGAACTGGCAAGTATCCAATCCGTGCGAAAGGAGGATACGACGCACCTCCCTTTCAAGATTCCCTTCTGGAATTTAGATTTAAGGTTGCAGATATATTAAAAAAATATCATTCTATTATTGCCACAAATTTAAATCACGAAGTAGCAAGCAATGGCCAGATAGAAATTAACTTTATGCATAATACGCTAACAAAAACTGCAGACAACGTTCAGATATACAAAGATGTGGTAAGAAATGTAGCAAAACAGCATAATAAGATAGCGAACTTTATGCCTAAACCAATTTTTGATAAAAAGAATCCAAATAGTGGCGACAATGGTTCAGGCATGCATGTTAGTGTCAGTTTATGGAGCAAATCATCAGGTAGCAAAAACATTTTCTATGACGAAGATGACAATTATGCAGAACTTAGCCAGGAAGGAAGATACTATATAGGAGGGATGTTAGACCATGCATCATCCTTAGCGGCAATTGTAGCACCGACTGTAAATTCTTATCATCGAATGGTTCCAGGCTTTGAAGCTCCTGTGTATATAGCATGGTCAAGAGGAAATAGGTCTGCTGTTATACGCGTACCTGTTAACGAAAAGAATAATGCTAAATCAAAACGTATTGAATTTAGAGCTCCTGATCCCTCTGCCAATTCTTATTTGGCATTTTCAGCAATAGTAGCTGCAGGACTTGATGGTATCAAGAAAAAAATAGATCCAGGTGATCCTATTAGCGAAAATATCTATAAAATGCCTGATTCTAGAAGAAATAGCTTGGGAATAAAGTCTCTTCCTGGCAGCTTGGAAGAATCACTTGAAGCGTTGAAAAATGATTCAGACTATCTTAAAATATGCTTTAATAATGAACTTTTAGACACTTATATGGCTATCAAACAAGAGGAGATGATCGAAGCTGGAGAGAGAACAAAAATGAGCCAGTTTATACTTTATTATGATGTATAAGAAGATGATATGAATAA
>JAREAI010000228.1:0-5250 GCA_029240435.1 Nitrososphaeraceae archaeon
AACGGCAACTGCTACTGGAGGTTTTCCCATACAAGTACTCTTGGTATTAGGCGGTATGATGGGTGCAGTCGCAGTCTTTGTCCTTTTAAAAGCAAGAAAGTAAAATAGTATTTTTCTCTTTCCTTCACTTATTGACAAAGTTTATTCGCAGATTAGCAGCATCCCAGACGCGAGATCTCACCATAATCTCCAATGTAGGTGACAATATTTGGCTATATGGACTTTATATTTGTCCTGATATACATGTCGATAACTTCCTTCCATACTTGCCTATATATCTGTTTTATACATTTTTGTTATGCCACGGAAGGGGGCCTTTTGCTTTTATCCACATAACAAAAACTCAGGTGATAAAACCATAATAATTAAGATTCATGAAATATTGAGCAGAACGTAGATACAAAGTATTTAGTATAAGAATCTGTTCTGCTGAGAAGTTTCAATTTCATACAGATACATTATTCTGTGTGCTAGTAGTAACCCTCCTTCTGTTCTCTACGGGATTCCGCTGAGCGGCCAACCTGAGCAAGTGCAGGACCTTTAGCTCTGTTCGGCCTTGCTCCACCCAGGACGGCAGTTTCATTCCTGTATCACAAAATCTCAGGCTATTCACCATCATCGTGTACATGTGGCTGGATATCTTTCAAGTAACCCGCTCGCTAGCTCACCACTATATCTAGTAGATAGATAGTATTTTAACATAGTTGTGGAAAATATTGCTTCTCAATTACCAAAATTTCTTGTTGATTTTCGGCGTTTGAATAATCCTCCAAAAGACTAGAATTTAGCTCCAAAAAAGTATGGCCCCATTTGAATTTTTCCATAAGTTCTTTTGCCAGGCGTTTGTCGCCTAAAATATAAAGCGAACCAGCCAATGCTTCTGCAGTAGATAGTCTTCCCAATTTTGAGTAATTGACAGGATTTGCTGCAAGCATTGCCGGTAAGCGCCTGCCCATCGCGTGCTTAGATAAATATCTATTTTTTAATTCGTGTTCAGATCTATTCCACGAACAGTCTATAGCACAAACAGAATCAGAAAGCTTAGCGTCTTGTTTAGAAAGCAATATTGGAGAAAATGGATTCAATATTAGAGCTTTTGTATATATATATTTAACAGATTGTGCTAGTCTAAATTTTACGAGTTTGGCAGCAGTGCATTTAGAAGGATCATCCTGTTTCAACATGAACACAAAGACTTTCATAAGACGATTAGATTACCTTTTCTTGAATTACATATAGTAGAGAGAGGAGTAGGTTATTATATTCTCATGTGTGATTTTCAAAAAGTTACACTTGCAATGAAGAACATAATATGATACTGTAATGAAACTAATATCTGAGCGTATTTTCAGGAGCGTATCGTTCCTATTTCTGTTGGTCATTTAGTAATTTAACATAACTTGTCCTATATTTACATGCTTTCTTCTATCTATCTATATATATATATATATATATAATTATAAGCCAGACAAGCAATAATTTTAGAATTAAGAGTGAAAAACTTTTTAATTGTCATCGAAGACTGCATGTCTGCCCGCTATTTCCGATCTTAAATTTCCCTTCATACTTAAGAAGGATCAACTGGAAGCAATAGATGCCTGCTTAGAAAATGGATCTAGAATTTCTGTAATATATAGCAGAGGAACTGGAAAAACCGAGATTGCTTTTGAATGTGCAAGACGCGCTGCGGGTCTGTTAAATTCTGGCTTATGGAATATTGTTTCTTACACCAAGAATTGTATCAATTGAACAAAACGTCAAACGGCTTTTAAATTATGGGTTACGCAAGATTCTGTTGGAGTCTACTATGGTGAACGAAAAGATGCCAAAGAATTCACTATCAGCACTTAGAGTGTCATAAACAACTTTGACTTGATTCGAAATGCCAATATGATCATACTTGACGAGATCCACCTTCTAAGTGAGACTGCAGCAGAGTTTGATAGAATATTTATATCATTTTAGAGGATCCAAAAAAGCAATATTGGGACTCACAGTAACCTTAAACGAAAAAGATGCAAAATATTCAACTATCATCGTTGTTGCTCCAGAGATACCAGTAAAGAATTGTTCAAAGAAAAACCGATTTGTCATACTTCGATAAAGACAAAAATGAAATTTAATATACCGATTATATTGCTTTCTAGAATTGTTACTGATCATGTATTATACTATTTGGTATTGATATTAAATTAAGAATTTCTTCGAAATATTGATCTACATCCATTTCTTTGACCTGTCCGTCGTCGATATTTATAATATATATTATATGTAATCTTCCATTCAGAATTTCATTCAAACTCACAGGCGGATTACGATAATACCTATCACAAAAAAGCTTAACCTTTTCAATTTGCTCTTTTTTCCTATCACGCGGAGGTCGACTAAATATCTTGGGTATAGGAAGAATGCTGACAGGTGGTGTTGCTAAGACAAATTGATTTGCAAATTTACTATATCTCGCAATTTTGCTTGCGATCCTAGCAACATAGTAAGATAAGGGATCGAGTGCGTGTTCTGGGGGAATGAATCCAGTTTCGATTTCAACTATCGCTTCGCCATCACCCTTGGTTGCGTAAAGATCACACACCAGAATATCCGTGAGCTGTTTTTCTACGTCAACATTATAACCATAACGTATCAAGTGCCTGGCGCATACCAATTCCATAGCAGAGTGGTTAATTTTTACTATGTTTTTCTTATAAAGCTCTATTAACCTATATTTAACAAAATCCATCCTCTGGACAGTTTCTTCTGGTTCTCCGATAGTCATTTTGTTAGAAAGATTTGTTACATCTAGAATGAAACGCTTTAAATCCAAATATGAAGTATCATTAATCAGGTCGTCTTTAAATATGCCGCTGAGTAAATAGTAAAATTAAAAATGCCTCCATCGTTAATTGTTTGTAAATGTCATCGATTAACAGGATAACGGTTCTAGGTTCAGGAATAATGGGTCACGGAATAGCACAAGTCTCAGCTATGGCAGGTTATAATGTTACCTTGCGAGACATAGATCAAACTTTTCTCGATAAGGCAATGGAAAAAATTCAATGGTCACTTAATAAACTTGTTGAAAAACAAAAGATAACTACTAATCAGGCAGAGGATATACTAGGCCGCATTTTACCTGTAGTGGATCTCAGGGAAGCATTAAGAGGGGCTGATATGCTAATTGAAGCAGTACCAGAAGACATGAATCTAAAAAGGAAAGTGTATAAGGAGATAAACCAGTGCTCTGAAACTAAGACTATTTATGCCTCCAATACCAGCACTTTGCCCATTACTGAATTGGGAGAATTGACTAATAGACCGGAGCATTTTATTGGCCTACATTTTTTTAACCCTCCTCAGTTGATGCAGCTAGTAGAAGTCATCCCGGGCAAGTTAACTAACCAGGATATAACTGACAAGGTAATGGACTATGTGCTACGAATCGGTAAACAACCTATCTTATGCAGGAAAGACGTCGCGGGTTTCATTGTTAATAGAATATTTATTCCCTTGGTCCACGAAGCAGCATATTGCCAAGACCGGGATAAAGCTTCTATCTTGCAAATTGATTCGGCAGTGAAATTCAAGATGGCATTTCCGATGGGAATTTTCGAGCTAGCAGACTACACAGGTCTTGACGTTATCCATAAAGCAACAATAGAAATGTATTCCCGCGATAATGCTGTAATTAATCCTCATCCCAAAATAAAACAATTGTTCGATGAAGGCAATTTGGGACAGAAATCCGGCAGGGGATTTTACGATTATAAAGGTGAAAAATATGAGCGGATAAATCTTACTGCACAAGAAGCAGAGAGATATGATCCTATAAATTTAGTTGCAGTTGCCGCTAATAGTGCCGCCTGGCTTCTTTCAAATGGAGTTTGTAATGAAGAAGATTTGGAGAAAGCGATGAAATTAGGAATGGGATTAAAAGAAAAGCTATTTGAGACTATTGAAAGTTTTGGAATTGAAAGGATCGTAAATAGGCTGAGAGAATTGGAGAAAGAATACGGTTTTTTTTACGAACCGAACGGTTACTTGATCAACTATAAGCGCTCCTAATATTTATTATGGGGGTTGTTTTGCTAGCTCCTATTTTTACATTATCTAATAAGATTTATTGTAATTGATCGGCCTTTTTTTCCAAACTAGTTATCTTTGACACAGCGAAATCCTGCAAATAGAACTCGCTCATGTGGTTTAAAGTAGTTTCTGTAACTATTTCTTATCTGATTAGATGGTGTGGCAAAGCTTCCTCCTCTTAATACCTTCTGATTTATTGACCATTTGTCAGTGTACTCAGAAAATCTAGATTTAAACCTGGGATAAAGCATATATTCTGATGATGTCCACTCCCATACGTCGCCTAACATCTGATGGCAACCATAATAGCTCTTGCCAGCTGGATATGATCCAACTTTTGTGGGAGCCCATATATATGATTCCATTAGGTTAGCATGTTTGTAAGTAGGTTTTTCATTTCCCCATGGGTACATGGTCTTTATACGTAAATCTTCATTCCAGCCTGCCGCCTTTTCCCATTCAGCTTCAGTTGGAAGTCTCAGTCCGGCCCAACGGGCATAAGCGTCGGCTTCATAGTAGCTGATGTTCGTAACAGGCTCGTCTGATTCAATTTTGTTGATACCACGAAAATCCTTTTTTGTCCATGCATCTTCTTCTTTTTTATACTCCCAATAAAGAGGAGCCTTCCACTCCTGCTCAACTACCAATTCCCAGCCATCCGCCAACCAATATTTATAATCTTCATATCCGCCGTCTTTAATGAATTCAATGAACTTTCCATTTGTGATAGGTATAACATCTATTTTGAAGGGCTGTAAGTAAACTTTGTGCTCAGGCAATTCATTGTCATAACAAAAATCTTTACCATTGAATCCAAGCTCATAAATTCCTTCGGGGATATCTACCATGCCTTTAGGCTGTTCCACCGCTAAAGGAGGATTTTTTACTTTGATAGGTTTATAATTATCATTTTCATATGGAAAACGCTGAAAATAATGCTGAAAATCATAGACCATTAGCTCTTGATGCTGCATCTCATGTTGATTTCCAAGCATAATGTCATATAGTGTGTCCTCAGATATTTTATTTGATAATTCGAGTTCTCTCAAAAATGAAATAATTTGCCCTTCGATAATAGATCTGTATTTCAAAGTCTCTTCGACAGTTGGGCGGGGGAATCTACCTCTTTCATTTTTTGGTAAAATTTCACCAAACTTATGGTAATAGGAG
>JAREAI010000229.1:0-4780 GCA_029240435.1 Nitrososphaeraceae archaeon
GTTCGTAACTCATGGCTTGCAACATTAATAAATTCCTTTTGCATCTTCTCATGGACTTTTAATTGTTCATTAGCTGCTTCAAGCTGTTCATAGGCTTTTGCAAGTCCATTGTTAGATTCCACTAATTGTTCATATAATTCAGTTTGCATCCAAAGAGTTTCAAATATCGACACATAGGATAATACTGTTGATTTGCTATTAGAGTAAGTTGCCAATCCCATTGCTTCATAAGAGCTTTCTTTTGTATCATCTTTCAATTCTACTACTAGGGAGGATGCTTTATCTACTACTAAAATTCTGATTTTGGTTTGTGAAAATCTTCCAATGAACCGAATATCAATTCGCGGTTGATTTTGTTGTTGTTGTTCCCTTATCAGCTTTTGTACTATTCCTTTTATTAGATCATCTATAGGTGTCAAGATTCTAATTTGAACACGACGTCCTGCTGCTGCTTCTTTTAACAATTTTATCATACCTGTGCGCTCTTGGCGGTGGAATGCATTGGCCGTAGAGAATATTAGCAGTATTTCATCTCTAGCTGATTTTACAAGCTCAAAAGCAATTTTTTGTATTTCAAAAGGATTTCGGATAGTCTCTATAACCTCTGGTTCTATGCCTTCTTCAATCTCTCTTATTTTCTGCTCAGCTGGTGTTGCCTTGCTCCATAGAGTATCAAAGATAAACTGTTGCTGTTCTACAACTTCCTTTACATTACTATAAGTAGCTTGTAATGCTTCTTCTTGCAAAGTTATAGAACCTAAATATTCTGTCTCACTCAGTCCAAAGTTAGCTTCAATTTCATCCATGTGACGAAGCTCATCTGTTATTTTCATTAGATCTTTGCAATATTGGAGATTTTCCTTTGTAATTTCAATAATGAATCTTAGACTTATACCTCTATTTTTGGCAGCAATTACCACTTTCCTTACTGATTCAAAGGATGAGATTTTTAATGGAAAATTAGAATTACCACAAACATCTATTCTGTGATTTGCATTAGAGAAAATATCCGATATTGCATTTATTACTTCTGTACGGTGCAATACCTTAGTCCTTTTTGACCTACTTGATGGAATTGTCACATTATAATAGAAAATGGGAGCAGCATATATAAGATTATAAGATTATAATTTTTAAAAATCTATTACTTTTATATTTAAATTGATAATATTAGACAAGTCTATATCTCCTAACTCTTTGCTTTCCATTCCAGTCACTTTTATTTTTATTTTTACCAGGTCATCTTGACGATGTGTAAAAAAATTGAGTGTTGATAGATTTCTCTTTACATATGCAACCATATGACAAAACGGGCAGTCAAAGAAAAGAGTAAGTTAATCTAGTACTTTAGTGTTTGATTGAAGCTTCCTGATGTTGTTTCTGGCTTTACAGTTGCATTTACCATAAATGGATGCTCAACTTGTTGCTCTTGTGGTGGAAATGCGGGTAGATTATCATTTGGGTTCCATGTTATTATCACTTTTCCATAAGTATCCATAGCTTTCATCATTTCACTTTGTGTTTGCTGTGCATCGAGTTCAGGGAACTTTGGATCAGCTCTGTTGGATGCAAATTCTATCTTATGATAATGCCAATTTGGTTTTTCTCTACCTGGCAAGGAATTGTATTGTTCATGAGTAATGATGTATTCCATTCCAATAAGTGTTGCGTTCTGAGATTCACTATCATATAGCTGGCATACCAGAAATATTTTGTCACTCATTTTGCAATAGTGATGTACTCTCAAACTTGGGTCATCAAAAACATGTCTAATGGCAGTAATATGTCCTTGCGGTAGATTATAACCGTCAACAGGTTTTCCTCCTGCAGTAGCATTTTATTGCTGTGCTGATGTAGTTATTGGTGCTACTGTTGTCATTGTCGCGGTTGCCAAGATCACGCTAAACATTACAAAAGGTAATATTGCAACTAAAGTAGTTCTCAGCATTTCTTTCTTTTTGTTCTTAGTCAGTTGATTTTTAAAGAACACGTAGTTTCTTGTAGAATATAATATATGAGCATTGTTTTGATCACCTATCTTTTCCTAAACTCTTTTGCTGCAACCTGCTGAATTAGTTTCCTAAGCTCCGAATCTAGTCCAGAAGCAAATTCCTGTGGAGCATACAGCATGAATGGTATGTTTGCACCTTCTGGATGACCATCTATAACCTCTAATTCTCCTCCATCCTCAAAAGGAGATGAACCTTTGAATATGTCTGCTAATCCGGAACTTTCATTAGTGAATGTCCACATTTGATTGTGCAAGTTCTTTATTTCTAATATAGCAAAGTAGTATATACTTCATTTTGTTAGTACTTTGTAAGAGTTAATTAAAGTGGGATCCACTATACCTTGAACTACTAAGGATTTTCCTGTTGAAAGTTTTATATCCATTGCAATAGCACTATAGGGAATATCAAATAGTTCAATTTTTTCTTGCTCAGCAGTATCATAATATTTTCTACAAATTCCGCCATCACAAGAAAATCCATAGATTCGGTTAATTTTCCTGCTTCCTGAGCCACCCCCTCTTCCTCCTGCAGAACCTAATGATTCTTCGACCATCAGAATGAAAATCTCATTTCTGGCATGAAGTCCAAGATCAATATCATATTGAGATACCACAAGTTTTCTTTGAGGTAGCTGCAATATATCATCAATAGACTCTTCTTTTAACATAATTATCTATCATTATAATTTTCTGATTGTGTAGATATTATAGATTGTGATACTACGATATTTATCACATCTATATTAAATATAGATTATTTTATACCAATATCACAAGGATAGGTTTGTCTGATTGAATCATTACATCAGGAGTAAAATTCTATAAATTACAAGTTGTTGATATACATATAATTGCCATTTATATAGTGATTTGACTTGCCGAGATAGAAAAGAGTATTTCCGCAAACACTCAGAAACTATGCAATAGTAATTGTAGCACGATCAATTATAGGCAAATATCCATTTTACTGTCTATCGACAATGAATTAGATAATATAAAAATTTGCGAATTTGCGCATATGCAGAAAAACATACAATTTTTAATATGGTATGATGCTCAAGGCTTATAATATGGTAAAGACACCTTCAAGTCAAACTCTAAAAACTGGTCAGAATGCACCAGATTTTAAACTGAGGGGCATTGACAGCAAGACATATTCTCTACATGACTTTACAAGCAAATCATTGCTTATAGTATTCATTTGTAACCATTGTCCTTATGTCAAGGCAAGAATCGGAGATATTATAAATTTGCAATCTAAATTCAAAAATTCGGAATTACAAGTAGTAGGTATTAACAGCAACGATCCTAACTATATAGAGGAAGGTTTTGATAACATGATAAAATTTGCAAATGAACGGAAATTAAATTTTCCATATTTAATTGATGATACCCAATATATCGCTAAATCATATGGAGCCGTTTGTACTCCTGATCCGTTTCTATTTGATGAGCAACGCAGGCTGGTTTTTCATGGCAAAATTAACGATGCAGTTGAGCCTGAAATGACACCCAAAATTCAAGTCATGGAAAATAACATAAGAAAAATTCTAAAAGGGGAAAAAATAGAAAAGGATTTCGATCCGTCTATTGGTTGTTCAATCAAATGGAAAAATTAGTATTATTACGTATTATAATGAACTTAACTTGTGAATAGATCGATATAGTAGATGATCTAAAAAATAGTGTTAGGTGTTTCACCTGTTAATTTGACATCTACACGTCACTCTTTTAGTTGATTCAATTTCCTAAATAGTAGCCTGCTTGACCTGCCGAGACTTTATGGTAATTATTCAGATCCGCGTCATGCATAATAAACTGTGAATAGAGCATAGGTGTTTTATGAATAGCTAACCATACTGATAGTTAATTCCTTTTTCGCCCCGCGGATGTCTCCATTCCGTATCTTTTGCACAAGTTCCACATTCTATACATCCTTCATGCTGAAGCATTACTTTGTTGTTTTCTGTGATATAACATTTTGTTGGACAAAGTATAACCATCCTTTTCATAAACTCACTTTTTGGATCCAATACTTTGATATGAGAAACAGAATCATCGTCATACTTCAATCTTGCGATACGCTGAGCAAGCGTTGGAATTGAAGGTACATATGAAGAGGAAACTCTACTACCTAACTTTTCTGCAATCTCAATTGGCACTTGTACATAAGTCTCTTCTGATTCTATTAATGGCAAGAGACGATCATATCCTAGCATATTAGCTAAACCTACCGCAAGTCCTCGGAATGTACCGCTAGACATTAACTTGAAGATCATTCCATATCTAGAGCCGACAATATCTTTTGGAACGTCTTTTGCAGCATCTAGAAATACCTTCAAATAATCTTTGTCAATTTCTTTCATATCTCTTGTATATGGACTATCCTCAACTAGCTGGCTGTAAAATTCGCCCATATAATTAGGAGAAAAGTTATTTCTATCAATAGATCTTGCAACTGCATTGGCAGCCCTAACTGCATCATCTATTCCTACGTTAAGACCTTCTATTCTTGGACCTATGAAAATACCCCGACCAGCAGCATCACCTATAAATAAGACATTTTTATAGTATGGTTTCTTCATCCTACAGCGTTTTCCATCAGGAACCAATTTTGCACTGTATTCTAGCTCAATATAATCAGTTACAAATCTTGTCCCATACTTACTGCTTAATTCTTTATGTATAAAATCAAGTCGTGCCTTAATTTCCTCGCTTGACTTGTATTTACCATTTTCAATAAGTTTTGCTCTACCAGATGGAGAATAG
>JAREAI010000029.1:0-14341 GCA_029240435.1 Nitrososphaeraceae archaeon
TAGACCATCTCCAAATGTCGCACAGTATGCACGGTTTGGATTGCCGGGATCGAATGCTATGCTTTGTGGATGAGTTCCTTTCAAATACTCATGAATCTTATATCTATTTGAAGACTCAAGCACAAGGAGTGAATCCTGCATTCCTATTATAATGGTGGTCATACTATATTCTTTACCAAGGTATGGCCTATATGGTTTCTTATCCATCGAAGTCGAACTTATCCACTAGTTTATAGTAGGCAAGCCAAGACAGATAGCTTTAAAGTTCTTAGCTAATGATGGTTATGGTGCTTTTGCAAGAAAAGAATTCTCTCTTATTCTGATTATAAAGTTTCAGAGATTATAATAGGATATGGCCGGCTAATCCATAAACAAATGGAGAAAATAGGATTTGAGCATTATGGCTTTCAAACTATATTTGGCTTTACAGATTCAATATTTATCAGACACGCTGCAGCTGACACTACTACAACAACAGATTCGTCAAAACAATGCATTTCTAAATTTCTTGGAGATTGTCAGAACCAATTAAACGTAAAGATTGAGCTCAAATTTGTGCCATACCCCCATCGACGAATAGTTCAATACCGGTGACATAACTGCTGTCATCTGACGCGAGGAACGAAGCGGCTTTCGCGACTTCGTCAGGGCTTCCCATCCGCCCCATCGGCACGGTGGATACAATGCTCGTCTTGAACTGCTCGATCTGTTCTTCACTCTGCGCCAGGCCATTGAAGCCCGGTGTGTCTATCGGACCAGGACTGATGGCGTTAACGCGGATCTTGCGGTGTTTCAGCTCGACCGTCCAGGTGCGAGCGAACGACCGTATGGCTGCCTTGGTTGCGTTGTAAACACTTGACGCCTCGACTCCTTTGGATGCAGCGATCGAAGCATTCAAAATGATCGAACCGCCGTCCTGAAATAGCGGAAGTGCTTTTTGCACGGTGAATAAAAGCCCTTTCACATTGATACGGAATGTTTTGTCAAAATGCGCTTCGGTAATTGCCCCCAATGGAACTAATTCTCCAACGCCGGCGTTTGCAAACAGAATGTCGATATGGCCCTTCTGCTCCTTCACGGTGGCATACAACCGATCAAGATCTGCTAAATTTGAGACATCGCCTTGGACACCAGCGGTGCTGTTTTTGCCGATCTGCTTCACTGCTGCATCGAGTTCGCTTTGGCGGCGACCGGTGATGAAAATATATGCGCCCTCTGTGGCGAACCGCTGTGCAGTCGCGAGGCCTATGCCGCTGTTTCCGCCAGTGATGACTGCAACTTTTCCTTCAAGCTTGGTCATTTATTTCTCCTTGGCTGTCATTTTGATATCTTATCATATGTAACTATAAAATGAGGCAATTAGATATAAATTGAAAGTTACGTATTGAATAGCATGTTTCAATATCGTTTGAGTTTTTTACTAACTATACAAAGGAAACTATATAAGAAATAGTTTATGAATGTAGTTAAAAAAAGTATCATAACTAGAAAAAGGACTTTCCTTATTATTAGTGCATTTAATATTAACAGCACTATAAAGCGCTTTTTCATGATTATTTACTCGTATTGATAGGTTTTAATCTGCTATGATTAGCGACGTAGGATTCCATGCCGGTGATCTGGAACGCGCCCGGAGTAGCGAGAGAGACGATCCCTGCCACAATCTTCTTGGCCTGATGAAGTTATGTATTCACAAATGCTGCCGTAGTTGGAGATGCAATAAGGTTCGTATCAGACAAATTATCATCTATCTAACGCGAATTAGAAAAAAATAGAGTTGATGATGCTGTTACTAAGACAAGAAACATAAAGATGACATTTAACGATCTGAAGAAGAGAATAAGCAGCAGCGGAAGTCAACAACAAACACAGTTTTTTGGTAAGTTACGGAATAAACTCTTTTGGATCTGGAATTTTGAGGACATAAACGACTGCACTCTTGTTTTGTCAGTGTAAACTACTTGAGCGCCAGATGTATAGTTTTTATTATCTCCTAAAATTAAGAAGGTAGGAAAAAATGTTGTTGTCATTTAAGGATCCAGTAATTCTCTTGAGTTTGTTAACAATGTTCATTATTTTTTCCTTAGATAGCGCGAACAGCTTGTTACCGAATATACTATTCCGACCAATAAATGCTCAAATCATCTCCACCATGAATAGTAGTATAACAACAGAAGTTCAGAATCAAACAGCAGAAAATAGCACAATAGACCCTAACTTAGTTTCACAAAAAGAAGAAGTCTTCATAGTACAGAACACTTCAATATCAGTACCAGCTCCTGTCAGGCATCCAGGTCAACCTCCACACGAAGTAGTATTCGCTCTTCCACTTAGAGATGATGGAAAAATTTGGTCTGGCAGAGTAACATTTACTGCCAGTAAACCTATTGAAGCAGAGATACTACATATATACAACCCACAGCAGCCCATAGACGAAAAACATGGTGAGCCATACTATGCTGTATTACCAGGTAATAGAAGTGTTGCTATTTCTCACCTGAGAGACTTGGTAGATGTTCCTATAGAAATCAATGGTACTGGTATCAGCTCAGGATCATTTGAATTTGAAGGAAGCGCATTAGTATTTCACAAAACTAGTGGAGAGCCATTTACTGTAACATATACTGTTAATGCAGTTGCAAATACTATGACAAAAATAGAATAATGAAATAATCAAATCAGTCTTAAAGTAAGATATAACATATATATGCTAAAGTCAGAAAAGACATGTTTATCAATAATATAGGTTAGTCTAATATATTATATATAAAAAAGTCTACCAAAAAATATTCTTGCTATTATTAGTATGACATGATGAGCACCAAAATCTACAAAATCTATATGTCAAATTGCTTCTTTATCAAGCTTCCAAATTCTCTATCAGACATATTTTTTCTTGCTTCCATTAGCATAGCTGCATCATTTCCTACTAGGTATCTTAATTGAGGATAATCAGATGTAACAGCATCCAGAATTACCTTTGCAACCTCTGAAGGATGTATTGCATTTTGTTCTATTTTCTTAAATGCTTCTGACATATTATTTGCCAACTGTGCATATGGGGAATTAGGATTAGATGATGCTTTATTAGCGGTTTTGATATTCTTCCAAAAGTTTGACCCAATAGCTCCAGGTTCTATAAGTATTATTTTAATACCAAATGGTTCTAGTTCGTACTGAATAGATTCAGAAAGACCCTCCAAAGCAAATTTAGAGCCATGGTAAAATGCGCTAAGAGGAATCGATATCCTTCCTCCCATAGACGTTATATTTACTATTTTGCCGCTTCTTTGCTTTCGCATTATAGGTATTACTGCTTGCATTACTCTTACAGCTCCAAAAAAATTGGTTTCAAATTGTTTCTTTATTTCATCCATTGAAGTTTCTTCAAACGCTCCTCCCAACGCGTATCCTGCATTATTAACTACAACATCAATTCTATCTTTTTTCTTAACTATTCTATTAATGGCATCTATGACTGACTTATCATTATTAACATCTAACTGAATAACCTGTAATGGCAGATTCTCATTTTTTGCTATATCTGTAATCTGGCGTGACCCATCTTCTAACTTACGCATTGTTGCAAAAGTATGAAATCCCTTTCTTGCTAACAAAAGAGATGTTTCATAACCTATCCCACTTGAACTACCTGTTACAACAGCAATACGGGTGCTTTCTCCATTTGGTTTGTTATTATTACCATTACTTTTAGGAGTCATAGTCAGTTATATGATTCCAGGGATTTATCTATGCTGCAGATATACTAACTAACAATAACACAAGCCAAAGCTTGAACGTGCCAAAAAAAGGCTTTTCACTTGAATCATCTTCGATGGTAGATGTTCTATTACTGACGCTAGATGTTGTATTAGTTCTACTTCCTGTTGTATTGGGTGTTACTGATATAACATCTATTATTTCAGCATTTGCATATCTGTTTCCTCCGTGGATTATACGAATGTGCGCATTCTGACCAACCTTTCCGTCCTTTACAAAGATTACAAATCCTTCTATTTGTGTGCGACACCATCTCATCTTCTACTTATCTCTGTGATCTGTACATCATATTCTTTACCGGTTTCAACTGGTTTTGGGCGAAAGTTGCTTCTACTGATATCTGCAATGTTCACGTTGTATTTCTTACTAACTACTACTGGAGCGTCAAGTTCTTGACTTTCAGTATTATTAATTTAGTATTATTAATTTCTACTGATGAATCTTCTTTCAGTGACACTTGCGCTACTGCGGGCTTACTTATTTTAGAGATGGTTAAAATTAGTAACAAGTTGTTTATTATTGTTGGTAACAACTCAGCAATTAGTAAATTGGGGAGTAATAGTAACGCTCCGATAAGCCCAGCTAGTACAAATATTGAATTTCTTTTAGTCATGAATATGGTATGTATACATTTTCTTTATGTTGAATTGAATAAAATACGCAGGGATATAGTCTCTAATCTACATTCTTCCTCCTCTCCCATTACACTCCTAAGCTTCTTGAATATTAGTGCACATTCATTCTTATCAAAAGTGTAAGTCGTGCCATCAATTCTTTCTTCTACTAATGTAGATTTCTTTAATTCTTTAGGAGGCATACCACACATAGAGCATTTGTATATTTCTTTATAGAGATCTATAGCTTCATCTCCATAAGCCTGTATTCCATATTGACTACCATCATCACAGGTAACTTCAACAGAGCAATACTCTATTCCATTTATCGCGTGACTTATATTTTCAGATTTTTTTGTTATGTGGCACTGGACATTTTTCTTATTACCGTCGCCTTCTTCGGCATTAGGTGGTGGTCCAGAAAAAAGAAGTTGTTGTAATGCAGATATGCTGTTTGCGTAGTACATCCACCATAGACACCTTTTTCATAATTGCCCTTTTTTTAGTGCTGGGATTGCGGATCTCTTCTTTCCAAGTCTTCAAACCACTTCCATAGAACCAAAGACAGGTAGAAAACCTAATGCAACGCATGCAATAGATTCTGTTATTTCCATACAATTATTATTATACAACATCCGAAACATTAATTCTGCTCATTACTACATTAAATAAATCGAAATCTGTCTAAATAATCATCAGCGCTTTTAACAAATTATAGCCTTACTTAACAATACTATTGGATTATGATTAAGAAGGGAATACATGTGATAGGTAAATAGTATTAGATTGGAACATCTAACAATCGCTACAATCTTACTTTTATCCACAACACTATTGTTAATACTACCTTCTAATATAATAATAAATAATAATGTGCTAGCTAAGGAATAATCCGAACCTCAGACCTGTCCATATCAGTTTCATGATACCTGTTTCCAAAAACGGAGATGCGCAGGTAGAGCACATCATGACATATCTACCTATGTATATATTTTCCATCTAGATATTTTGGATATAGAGTATCTATTCTTAATTCCATGAGCATCAGTACAATGTTCAAGCACTTCATCTATTGTATTAGCAAGAATTAGAGATTGGGCTGTAGAACTTTTTAGTACACTTGGATATTCAAATGTAAGTATAATTGCTCTTAGAAGTAATAACATTAATGTAGAAATTATATTTACTTTATCTTTAAGGAATTAGTTAATCATATATTCTGAAAGAAAATTGATTGTTTGATCAACAGTAAATCTATATTCTTTACAATGTAATGTATTTATAGTATCAGTTTTTTATCTTTTGTAAATGAAAAAATTGATTGTGTTAACGGCAATTGCAGCATTTCTTTTTGCCTTTATTTTGCAAAACTCTTATGCACAGGAACAATATATGGTTGTTAATCAATGGGGCCAATCAGGTAGAGGACAAGAAGGCAGTTTTTCTCAACCTATCGAAATCTCAATAGACTCTGAAGGTAATGTATATGTAACAGACTTTACTGCCGTCTCAAATCAAATTCAAAAATTTTCGAATAATGGCTCTTTCTTAGATTCTTGGGGCTCCCTTGGTTTTGGAGCAAATTATTTCGCAAATCCTACGTCTATTGCGATTGACTCAGAAGACAATGTTTATGTAACAGACTTTGGAACCCCTTCTTTTGCAGTACAAAAGTTCACTTCAAATGGTACATTTCTTGATGCATGGGGCGCAGTAGGATTAGGTTCTGGTCAATTCATCAATCCTGCAGGTATTGCTGTTGATTCTGATGGTTATGTTTATGTTTCTGATTTTGGAGAAAATAATCATGTTGTAAAGTTTGATAGTAATGGTAATTTAGTGAATGAATGGGGATCTGCAGGTACAGATAATGGTCAATTTATTACACCAACTGACATTGCAGTAGATTCGCAAAACAATGTATATGTAGGCGATATGGGAAATGATAGAATACAGGTCTTTGATAGCAATGGTAACTTTTTGAGAAGCTTTGGATCGTCTAGTACTGGAGAAAGTCAGTTAGGCGGTGTTGGAGGAATTGCAATTGATCCTGAAGGTAATGTATATGTATCAGAACCAGACAATAATAGAATTTCGGTATTTGACATTAATGGTAATTTCATAACCGCCTTTGGAGAGGGACAACTGAGCTTTCCATTGGGACTTGCAATAGATTCAGAAGAAAAGATATTTGTAGTAGATCAAAATAACGATAGAATACAGGTCTTTGCAAGAAGCTAAATCCTTCATTCTCAATACATTTTTCTATATTTTTATAGGTAAGTTCTAATATGCATTGTTGATATTTTACTGTAATGAAGAAATTAATTTTATCTGCTATTGTTATGGCGGGCCTTTTATTTACTTTGACAACTTCTGATTTAACTTTTGCTCAACCATATCCACGTACAAAGATCCCGGGAGATTATTCTTTTGGTACAATTGCAAGTGTTCAAGATGACGAATCAGGAAATCATGAATGGATTGTGACTGGGGACTGGAAAGGGAATATTCTCACAAATGAGACTACCGCTAATGCTTCCGATATTACTTTTAGTGCAAACGTTAGGATGATAATGGTTAATGGTTCTGAACCTCACAGTCATTCAATTGCTAATTTCAACGTAACAGACATTTCTGAAGAGAACGGAATAAAGACATTTAATGGCACTTCTGCTATAAATCTTCTTGATGGTATAGTAGAAGACGTACCTACTTCTGTCCGCGTATTAGGAGAAGGTGTAATAAGCATATGGATTGATCCTACAAGGGTAGAAGAACATTATGGAAATACTCCAATATATGGCGTCGTGTCTAATGAAAGAGGATTTGGTCCAGGTGGCCCAGGTGGCCCAGGTCCAAATAGACGATGAATTAACTATCTACTATAATCTTTTTAATTGCAATACTGTTGTTGATACAACTGCTTTAACAGCTTCTTTAACGATCTGCTTTAGCTTTGAATAGCCTTCTCCATTCAATATATTCGCGATCAACTATTCTATTCTATCCTTTTGATCAGTAAGCTCTTCTACTCTTTGTTCTGCTTTCTTGCACTCTTGTTCATAAGAGAATGCAATTCTATCTAATAGTGATATTTTATTTTTTCTATCCTCTATATCATTTTCCAATCCTTGTCTTGTACGTTGCATTTTATCTACCTGATCTTTTACTTGTTCATAGAGACTTTCCATGTAAGGAAGTCTATTAACAGTAATGTCTGCAGCATTGACTGCTTGCTCAATACTCATACATTTTTCCTTCATCAACCGGTATATCCTCAAAAAAAAACAGCGCTAGATTGCCGTTTGTTTCCTTGTGTATTGAATTGAGTTTGTGCTGACGCTTTAATTCCCAGTATTCTCTATACAATTTTGTTATCTCTGGCTGTCCTAGGTTTAATGTGATGGCGACTTGTACACATGTCTTGACTTCAGAAAATAATTTGTAGGCGTTGGAAGATATCTCTTCTTGCTGCTGGTCTTTATATTTTTGTCGTTTCGATTCTTCCTCCTTTAAGATAATAGAAATGTCGCGAATGGATATCCTTTCTATCTTTGCTATTTCGCGCGTTGTCTTTCCCTGATTATAGTAAAGATCGATAACAAGTTTTTTTCTTTCTTCGGTGATTGCCAATGTTATTTTTTGCCCTACATCTTTAATGATTCATGTTTATAAGACTTACATTTTATGATACCATTGATACCCATTTTTGCTGCCTGATTTCGCCTGATTCCTTCTAAACAGGAGACCTTCTTAGAACACCTCATTTTAATCACTATAATATTACATCATACTACCAGTACTCCTATGAAATAGTTTAATATTATTTGAACCTCTAGGAATTCGTTCCTATTATAGGTAATGAATGCAGCAGCGAAGATATAAGAAGTAAATGATAGACTTCATACGGTTACCACTCATTAGTAACCCTTATTTACCTTTAAGTGCATAGGCTTATAAGATGACAAATAATAATGTCAATACAAATTTGATTACAACTAATGCGGGTGCAAATCCAGATACTGCGACACCAGAACCGACGATGAGTGAAGAAGCCATAAAGAAGCTATAACAACGGATAGCTCAGCGTGAAGCTGAGCATGCAGCAGCTGCTGCAGCAAAAAGTAAGTTGTCTTCTTCTACCTTTATCGCACTCAAAGCCGGACATAGCTTCAGAGCAATGTTTACAGGTTACGTAGATGAGCAAGAGGTTACTTTCCCCAAGGGGGATGGAAAGCCTGTTAAGCGATACAATATGAAGTGCTGTTGCTTGAAGATGAACATGGGAACAAAGTTCAACCTAATTTCCTGACAACATTTAGTGCGTCAAAGACGACAAGTAAAGTCAATAAACTTGTCTAGACATAAGATATACAGATAGATAGTAGTAGAAAATAAATAAGACAAAACCTCAATCAATCATCAAGCTATTTGTTAGCTGTTCTAGTTTCTTTGCATTGTCTACAATCACATCAAACAATGCATCCTCTTGGCCTCTCAAATTCAACTTCCTTTCAGAACGAATTGTTTCTGCTAATGCTAATATGGGCCTAATAGGGATTCTTAATTCTTTGATTGAATCAAGCAGACGTTTGGTAGTCTCCTTTTGGGTTCTTTGTTCTTCCTGCATTTTGAAGAGAGTATCAAGCAATTGACTCTGTTTCCTGATGCTCTCAAATATTGTGACAAAAGATAGTACAGTTGACTTACTGTTTGAGTATGCTGCCAAACCCATTGCTTTATATGAATCATCTTTAGTGTCATCCTTTAACTCCACATATAGTACGAATTTTCTATCAACTATAAGGATTGTAGATTTTATTCGCAAAGATTCGTGGATATCTTGGAGATCAATCTCTAGATCATGGTTTAATTGTACTGCAATCTTTTCAATCTCTTTGTCAAAAGGGCTCAGCAGTCTTATTCCCATCTTTCTATTCTTTTCTCTGACTTCCTTGAGTAGCTGTAATCCACCTAGGCGCTCCTGTCTGTGAAATGCATTTGAGGTAGAAAGTATCAGGAGAATTTCATTTACAGCTGACCTCAGAAGTTTGAAGCCAAGTTCTTGTATCTTATGTGGATTGTCAAGAATTTCAATACCTTCCTTCATTGATTGTTTCTGCTCTTCTTCTTGTTGTATTTCTCTTATTTCTTCTTCCTCGGGTATAGCATTGTCCCAGAAGGGATCAGAAATATATTGTTCGTTTCCAAGAAAATCATCAAGTCTTTGTCCATATGCACTCTTTAGTCTTTTGAACATACTCATGCAGTCTATCGTATCGAAGGCATAATTGATGCCATCTATGGTAGCTTTGCTGAATTTTGATTTCTCACTTTTCTCAAAAGCTCTACCGCATAGAGGACACGCTTTATGCTCAGTATTGCTCATTTTCTTCTGATCATCAGTATTCTCATCTTTATTCTGAGCTACAGACAAATGTAAATAATCTTGTTTATACTATGCTTAAAGTTTGCGGATTCGGATAAGTTTCAGGTGTGTGTATGTGTGCTATTTCATATAAATAATCAGGTAAGTTCTGTAAATCTAATCATCGACTGAGTAAAATTATAATAAAAGTCAGATTTGGAAAAGTATCGAGCGCTGTCTCCCCCATTCAATGTGACGTTATCAGATGATAATATCTTTGGAGATACTGTGGATCCTCTCAAGCAGTATCTTATGCTTTCATGGTTGTATTGGAGCCTCTATATCTTTGGTACATCTTCCATAAAATTGTAAATCATTGTTCTCTATTATTGCTGTATTGCCTTCTTATTCAATTTCTGCAGACTCTTCCATTGTTTTGGCTTCCTCTTCCTCTTCCTCTTCTTCCTCTGCGTCGTCCAATTCTTCTTGTTCTTCATCTTCTAATTGATGAGTTTCGTCTTTAATTTCTTCTCTCTCGCTTTCTTCACTCATAGTTATCAGTTAATATATACATACTCACATGCCTCATCTAGGTATCTGGTTTATTGAGTAAAATTCTTCTAAACATTAATCGGATTTAATATGTTGTTAATATACTTCTTTACACTAGGGTTATCAATAACTTCAATTAGAAACGTCGATCGTTCATCAAAGAATATGTACAGATTATGTGGGTCAGTAAATACATTAGATAATATCTGAATGTGTCAATTCATTAAAACCATAACTTAGATTTACTATTAATTTACGAATGGCTAGTAGATGAATGGATTTAAAACAGGTCTTGGAATTGTTGTTGTTGTTGTTTAGCCTCGTAGAGAATTTCTTGTTATTGGTTAATTAATTGATAGGTGGGTAGGCTGAACGCAAAGGTTGCACCTTTTCCATCTGAGTTATTTTCAGCCCATATCTTTCCACCATGATCTTCAATAATGCTCTTTGAGATAAACAAACCTAGCCCTGTACCTTTAGATGATTTTGAAACAAACTTTTCAAATAGTCTTGGGAATATGTCAGAGTCTATTCCAGAACCAGTATCTTTGATGCTAACAATAACGACTTCTTTGTTAGTGTTAGTATTGCTATCTTTCTTCTTTTCTACTACAACAGATATAGTTCCTTCTTCTTCTTTTGTGAATTTAATAGCATTATCTAACAGATTAGAGATAACTTGACTCAGCCTGATTCTATCTGCCTCTATTATGATTTCTTCTTCTTTAGTGAATTTGTGTAATATTTTCCTTCTGTTATTATAACCACTACCTTTCAACTCTTCTTCTTCTTTAGTGTTTATCACTATATCATCTAAAACATTTAAAATTAGATCGTTTAGATTAAGTCTTTCTTTGTCTATACCTAAAGTATTACTTTCTATTCTTGTAACATCTAGTATGTCTTCTGCAAGCCGCTGTAGTCTTTTAGCATTACGAAGAATAGCAGTAGTGGCTTCTCTTTTCTTATCATATTCTAATTCTTCTTGTTCTTCTAGCAGTTCTGCAAATCCTATGATGGGCTGAATAGGAGTTCTGAGTTCATGTGCTGCTATATCTATAAACTCACTCTTTATACGGCTGATGATCGTCGCAGCAGCTTAAGTATTTGATCCAAGACCCATTGCAGAGTCTCTATCTCAGTCTACAAGCTATCATTATACACTCTATTATGAGACTTGTGCATTTCTCCTTTCTTCTATTGTGTGATTCTATTATGTAGTATTTCTTGTAGCGATCTTACTGATGACGTTGATTGTGTTGTTGTTGATGATGATATTAAGACAACAAGTTGGTTATAAAAGCCATATGTATATTGATAAGATTCATTATTATCGACTGTGTTCCTGTGTTGAGTGTTGCTTAAGTTCTTCTCTAGAACTGAAAGCTTTGTTACAGAAATCACATGAAAAGTTAGCAGAAACACCAGGAGTTGATTCATCTGATTTACTACTACCACCACCTCTTGCAGCAGCACCTGAACCATGTATTTCCTTTTGATTTGGCATCCATAGTGAGCACAGCCCGTGAGGAGCAATAACGCCGGAGGAGCGACCTAATATATCCATACCTTCATCTGTTACAACGGCACAATGGTGTGGCTTGACAAAGTACAGGCAATTATAGCAGAAATATCCTTTATGATGGTCAGAATCCTTAACTGCTCTAATTCTATATAACGCGCAGCAAATTTTGTTAATTTCTTTTGTTCTGTTGCTTCTTGTGATATGTTCTGAGTTGAACTAAAATTTTGGGAAAAACTATTAGACATAGTATATATATATTGACTACAAATTATAAAAGTATGTTTAATATTGCTATGAAAGACTTATGATATATTAAAATATTTTCGCTAATTCTGTGCCATCATAACAATACTTTAATGCTGCTAGCCTTTGATTTTGCCAGATAACTCTGAACTCGTAGAGTTCAGATTGCAAAACTAAAAGAAGGTGAATTCTTGGTAGCAAACATTTGGATATCAATGGATCCTTTAGGATTTCCGCCTTCTCTTGCTACTCTTTTCTTTGTTTTCTCATATGCTGCCTGCAATCATTCTTCTTCTTCGTCATTGTGTCAGTGCAGCCAATTATTAGTATGATTGATACAAAAGTTAAAGAATCTGGCTTTCTGTATGTGTGTACTAATTAACCATCAGCACAGCAGTAGCCACAGTCACATGTTTGATCACCAAATGACTCACATTTGCTTATCTTCAATCTTGATTCAAAAGTCCTTTCGGTAATTAATTCTTGTTTCTGATTCATTTCATCAAATATTTACAATATAAGTTATAATATCTTTATTAGGAGCAGTTATGATTTATCATAAGCATGGCTTATCAAACTTAAAATGATAAACTCTAGATGTTGCCGTGTTACGTACATGGCTGATTAAAATACTGCTGCATTATGCAATGATTGTAGATATAGAGCAGCAGAGATATTTCCAGTAAATCGTGACTACTGTCTTCATTGTTGGCAGGAGAAAACATATCCTGATCTCTAAAACAAAATTCTACGTTATAGAATCAGTAAGATTTTATCTATAAATAATCTAACTTTATGCATAGCATTCTTTAGTCAATAATGATAATGATGCTGTTGTATCTTTTCTCTTTTATCTGACACACACACACACACACACATATAACTGTCAATAACCTTCATAACATTAGTAGTATTTACAGGGAGTCACCATCTGCTGTTGTTACCCAAACATCAATAAAATTTCTGGTGGTTATAACTTACTTATAGGCTCTCCATTATTTTAGAACCTTCTTCATGTGGAAACGCCTTTAGTGTTTTAGTTCTAACATTGCCTAAGCTTGCAGTAGCTAACAAGATTTTCATTACTACTTCATCATTTGGAGCTTCTAATATTACTACACCATCATACTTGCCCATTGTGTAATATGTACCTACTAATTTTCCACCAGCCTTTTCCAAATCTTTCTTAAAAGTCTCGTATCGCTGTGGCGAATCTTTAGGATTTCGTATTCCTTGGTCTGTCCAATTCCATAATATAATATAACTAGCCAATGCAAAACTCAAACTCAAGTTATAGCTTATAAAGATTTGTCACACAGACCATTCGATTTTGTTGTCATTAGTTATTCTTTTGCATATATTTTAAAGAATAGTTATAATCTCTCATAATTGATTTATGTCATCTGTTTATTCCACTTCTTTTCTCTTCTTCTCCTTCTCCTTCTCTCTTCCCATCTATGGATTTTCTCTCCAAACATGTACCATACTGTAATTGGGGCAAATACAAAGGGCTATCACAGAAAGTACGATTAACGAATTTATGAAAATTTTGTGTGTGTCGCTAATCAATTCTAAAATTATACAATAGATGAGTACCTTCTTAATGTGAACAAGACGCCTTGTTCACTTCTTTATTATTCTTCATCATTTCTTTCTACGCTTAGTACTAATGCTTCTTCTTGTAGTCTTCCTATCAATATACCAGTCACGTACTATCCAGCCGATAGCTACTACTACTATTATTATACCAGCCCAGAATAACAAGTTGCTTATACCAAGTACAAATCCTGCAGTAGGATCTAATGGATACTGCGAAGCACATTCTTCGAAATGGCCTTCTGCATCTAGCCCTGTAAATGTTTGATTTGGGTCCTTCTCTCTCATGCATTGAATTATCTTGATGCTTGTTGGTGCGGTTATAGTTGCAGCCCATGCACCTAGTCCTAAAGATACTCCAGCTATTGCTATACCTATGATTAAGAGTAGTTTTGGTTTTGTTATAGTAGTCGTCGTCTCTTACCTATACCTGTTCTTATTATGTTAGCCATTTAGAATATCTGGAAATGCTATTAGTAGTATTCTCAAATGCCATTTAGCAGCGGCCTGCTAACCCTCATCTCCGCCGCCATCTCCTCCTCCATCACCATCGTCTCCGCCGCCATCTCCTCCTCCATCACCATCGTCTCCTCCATCTCCTCCTCCATCACCATCGTCTCCGCCGCCATCTCCTCCTCCATCACCATCGTCTCCTCCATC
>JAREAI010000230.1:0-4690 GCA_029240435.1 Nitrososphaeraceae archaeon
CCAAGGAAAGCCATTTGTTCCCATCGAATCATCCCCAGTGTATTGTTTTTTATTATGACGACCTTAATTGGCAAATTATATTGAACTGCTGTTGCAAATTCGCCCATAAGCATAGTAAAACCACCATCTCCAACAAAAGCTACTGACTGTCTTTCTGGAAAGGCAATCTGTGCTGCTATTGCATAAGGTAAACCACATGCCATACTTGCAAGGGTACCAGACAGTGAGAATTTCATACCCTTTCTGATATTAATATAACGAGCTGCCCAGCTAGTAATTGTTCCGCTGTCCACAGATATTATGGCATCATCTTCTAGTTCTCCAGATACAGCAGCAGCAATAACCTGTGGTTTAATTGGTTTGTCAGTTCTAGTACTTTGCTCGTTTAATAGACTAATCCAATTTTTCATTGCTTGTTGTTTTGATTTTAAAAAGTCAAGGTTCTGCTTCTGGTGTAACATTGGAAGTAAAGCAGCTAATGTAAGCCTGGAATCACCTACTAATCCAACTTCTACAGGATATCGTAAACCAATCTTCTCTGGCTTTATGTCTATCTGAATTCCTTTTGCCTGACCTGGTTTTGGCAGATAATCTATGTAAGGAAACGATGTTCCAACCATAAGCAACGTATCAGCTTCGCTCATAGCATCACTAGCTGGCTCTGTTCCCAAAAGTCCTAGTCCGCCAATACTTACTGGATGAGTATCTGAAATTACTGCTTTACCCAATAACGCTTTAACTACAGGTGCTCCTAACTTCTCTGCAACAGATATTACTTCATCTCCAGCATGCAGCGCTCCCTGTCCTACTAATATTACCACTTTTTCTCCTGAGTTCAAAATATTTGCAGCTTTCTCTATCAACTTTGTATCTGATATAAATGTAGGAACATTAACATCAGATGTATGTCCCCCAACTTTGTGTCTGGAATATCTTCCTTTCAATTTCATTTCTTGAACATCTATTGGAATAGTAATATGACTTACTCCTCTCTGCGATAATGCACTTCTACATGCAATATCGACAGCCATCTCGGTCTGTTCAGGATTGTTTATAATAGTGTTGTAAACTGCAACATCTGAAAATAGCTGTAGCAAGTTTACATCTTGCTGATAACCTGAACCCGTCATATCAGAATAAGTACTTCCTGTTATGGCAATAACAGGTGTGTTATCGGATTTGGCATCATATAATCCATTTAACAGATGTATAGCTCCAGGACCTGATGTCGCAACGCAGACACCTAGTTTTCCAGTATATTTTGCATAAGCACAAGCCATGAATGCTGCTGATTCTTCATGTCTCACCAGTATGAATTTGATTTTATTTTGCCTTTGCCTTAATGCTTCAATAAAACCATTAATACCGTCACCGGGTAATCCAAAAATAACATTTACATTCCAATCAATTAATGCTTCAGCCACAATATCTGCAGTCCTTAAATTTTCATATTCGCTCATATAATGTGACATGGATTGTATTACTGGATATATAAGTACATTAAACTGTGATAACTCTTTTTGGCCTTCAAAGTAAGATTCTAATGATGTATACTACGATACAATTTGTGCTGATAAGGCAGCTGCTGAATTAGGAGAACATTCAATCAGCTCCAAACAAAATCAATTTTGGAATGTAAAAAACATGTACCAAATAAAATTAGCAATTAGTTTAAAATTCAAAATTAATACTGATTATGGCATACCCCATATTTTGGCAATATAAAAATAAAATGAGTTCAATTTACTGCCGTGCGTGTTACTGTAAATATTGCTAGTAGGTTAGCAAATAAGTCCAATATTAGTGGCCAAATCATTATATCATCTATAATATAAATATAAAATAAGATTTCAAATCAATTTAAATCAAAAAGTTTAGGACATGTTGATGGTTTAAAAAATATTCTTAGTCACTTTGAATCTTGCATTCCAATAGAGATGGCACAAGATCCTATACATGACTACATGTCAAACATAAGCTCAAAGTAATCTACTAAGTCTTGTTATTTTCCCATTCTTCACAGTCAAATACTTAAACAAATCATGGTAAAATAGACAATTATATCTTTACTCCATGTTTGTTTATTTTTTCTTGTATTATTCTACTTTAAAGATGCGATGTTTTGTAGATCCATTTTGTATGCAATATCTTTCTATTTTTATGTCTTATGTAAAACCATATTGTTACTATCCTTACTCATGTGACTTTTAATGGCATCTTTCAATGTTTGTGTGACAATCGGAAGAATTCTAGGATCGTTTACTTTAGGAATTATGTAGTCCTCTTTCAAATGAGGCCTCTCAACTAGGGAAGCAATAGCATATGAAGCAGCTACCAACATGTCTTCATCTAAACCTTTTGCTTTCATATCAAGCAATGCTCTAAGAACTGCAGGGAATACTACAGCATTGTTAACCTGATTGGAAAAATCTGACCGACCAGTAGCTACAATTCTTGCACCAGCTTTCAATGCATCTCGAGGAAGTATTTCAGGATCTGGATTGCTTAATGCAAATATTATGGCATCATGATTCATTGATTTCACCATATCATTATTTAAAAGCCCAGCTTTTCCAGACACACCTATGAAAACGTCTGCTGCTCTAATTACATCTGCCAAACTCCCTGTCAATTTCCTTGGATTACTTTTTCTGGATATTTCTTGTTTGGATGTATTATTATTGTTATAGTCATTCCCGTCTTTATCATCATAATCCTTTAGATCTTTTCTTCCTTTATATATTGCTCCTTTGCTATCAGTTACAACAATATCTTTACATCCTGCTTTTTCCAGAATCTTGAAAATACCATAACCAGCAGAACCTGATCCTGAGATAACTACCTTTATACTATCTAATTTTTTGCTCAATAACTTTAGAGAATTTATCAATGCCGCCAAAGTGATTACTGCTGTTCCGTGCTGATCGTCGTGAAAAACAGGTATGGTAAGTTCATTTTGAAGTCTTTTTATGATATCAAAGACCTTGGGTGATTCTATATCTTCGATATTTATTGCTCCAAAAACAGGTTGAATTGCCTTAACAAATCTAATTATTTCTTCCTTTTCTTTTGTTGCAATACATAATGGAAATGCGTTTATGCCACCCAAAATCTTGAATAAGACAGATTTTCCTTCCATAACAGGAAGTGCTCCTTCAGGTCCGATATTTCCTAGTCCAAGAACTCGTGTTCCATCGCATATTATAGCAACGTTGTTCCACTTTGATGTATAATCATATACCAATTCTTTATTATTACTTATTTCTGTGGCAACATATGCTACTCCAGGTGTGTATATTAAACCAAGTGTCCCTTTTTCTTCATCAAAAGCATTTTCTACAGATACTCTATTATGAATTTCGATCTTTCCTTTTAGCATTCTATGAAGATTGATAGCATCTTCCTTCGTATTCAAGCAACCTTTACTTACTTGGAAGATGCATATATTATTATTATTTTCATGTTATTGGAATTACTATAACTGTGTTGATACAGATTATTATAGCCACTATAACAAACGAATAATCGGATGTAGTTTGTAGATAAAGATATAGATATTGTTATACTTTAGAATTGAACCTAGCCAACAAGCAGCATAGGCCAGAGGAAGTAAGATTTTCATGTCGTCAACACCTCTCTAACATAAGTGCAATATATTCCTGTAAGCAACTATATTTTCACCTATCCTGTAAGTACTACACTTAGTTATGGTATGTGTGATGATCATTGCCACATTGATGCTCGAGTACGGCAACAACAATCAATCAAAGAACGTAATATTTGACATCTAATCTAATAAGCCTGTAATTCCAAAATAATAATAATAATGTCTTAATGCTTACGAGAGTAAATGTTGTACTTGCATAGATAGGTAACATATTCACTTACAGACATAGGTTACACTTCTGCTGTCAAGAAGTGCATCCTTATAGAAATCAGTACAAGGTTTAATCTAATTTATGAACATGAATGGACTGGTTACACTGCAAGTACTATTTGTAAGAAATACGGTGTATCCAGTAAGACATACTATATAAGTGCAATAACAGATACAAGGAAAAAGGAATGGAATCTCTATCCCACAGACCTAGAACACATAATATTAAATACAAGAAATTAACATGTGTTCTCATATTCATTCATTCATTTAGCTCAATAAATCATCTGGCGATATAATATATGTAAGTTTTTTATTATGACACTGTCATAGGAAATTATTTACCTGCTTGAAATAGTTCTTTTCATTTCATTTCATTTGATTTATTTAATTTTATCTTGATGTTTCAGCAAATTAACTGTCGACACGTCTAATTATTATTCGAATTCACGATGATGTTCTGGTTTGATGTGTGCTTGAAGCAAATCTGCCAACGGTCCTTTGATTTCTTTCACATTCTGCTTAAACAATACCATTTCGCTGCCTTCCTTCCTGCAATAGATGTTAACCTTCCATTTTTCATCATCTAGATTTGGAAAATCAGATCGGTAGTGAGCTCCTCTACTCTCTTGTCGCATCAGAGCACTTCTTATTATGGCCTCACAAACAACTAGCGACGACTTTATTTCCCAAGTTAAAACAACATTTTCACCATTACCATCATCATCAAGTTTGAATTCTTTCAGAATATTATCTTTAGAGTAAAACTCGTTCTTCAATTCCAAAATTCTTTTCAATCCATTTTGCAGCTTT
>JAREAI010000231.1:0-8158 GCA_029240435.1 Nitrososphaeraceae archaeon
TGATAGCGACAGCAGCAGCGACAGTGATAGCGACAGCAGCAGCGACAGTGATAGCGACAGCAGCAGCGACAGTGATAGCGACAGCAGCAGCGACAGTGAATAGTGGCTACTCCATACAAGCTACTCCATACAAGCTACTCCATACAAGCTACTCCATACAAGCTACTCCATACAAGCTACTCCATACAAGCTACTCCATACAATTATCTAGATTTCAAGACATAGATTTATCCAAGAGAATTATTAAGCTAATGTATAGACTGTTTGTCTGCATTATTTAATTTGAAATTGAGTATTATGATATAATTTTCTATAAGGTTTAACGATGTAGAAATCAAATAATCCTACATTGCAAGTTTGAGTTTACTAATTTATTGGAAGTATTAATATCAGAAATTTTGTATCGAAACTAGGGAGCTGTCGCTGACGGTATTCTGATCTTTGCATGCAAGAATGTGATTAAAGAACTGACCGATAAAGGGGCTGAGATATTATGATTACGATTACTATATTAAAAGTATGCAGTTAAATGAAGAACTAGATTTACATTTTATATTCAACAAAATAGAAGTTGAGTTCAATTGCTGCCTCAGAATAATATACTAAAAGAACAGAGCAATTTAGAAGTTTATTATGATCCACCAGTAGCATGTCTTTGTCTACCAATCGATCCACGACTTGCTCCCTTATTCCTTTCCATGGCAAATTGCTTTGCATGAGTTCGAGTAGTTCTACCGGCCTTTGAATCGTATTTGTTATTGCTAGATGTTATTTCTTCTCGTATGTCTGTTGTAACCTTGTTTTTACTATATCAAGAATATGATTCTGCTATAGTACTTTCATTTCTATTACGCAATTCTTGGGTAACTAATTGTCGAAGTTCGTCTGAACTAACCATATTCTTTTGAATCAAGTCTTTATTATTCTTGATTGTTTTTGATATATCTAATGCCATTGCAAATGGCGTACCAGCACGACTAACTGCTCGCGCCATTTTTTCTTGATCAAAGGGCTCTGTATTCCCATCTCTTTTTTGAACAATTAATGATAATTTCGAATGCTAAATTTTTATTTATTACGGACAATAACTTCTGATCCGTCAGCATTGAATGTTCCAAACTTATCTGAGACCAATGTAAGTATGCAATAACATTTGCGCCTTCATCAAATGCTCGTTTAACTTGTTGAAGCTGAGCTATTGATAAAAGGAGCTCTATATCTATCAGATTTATCAGCGATACCATTTTCAGTAATAAAATAGGTTTTTTCCACCGATTTCTTATCTGCATTAACAAATTGTATAATCCTTCTGGACTACATTTTATAGTGAAGGCTGTAACAACTTTGAAGATTCATGAGGACATTCATTCACTGTATCTTAATATCCCTGCTTGCTAAAGTTATTTTACTTTATTCGATACTAATGTAATACTGTACAATAGGTTCTTTATATTACCTTATTGTTTAGTTTGAATCTAATAACTCATTTACTTTTTTTACTAACTGATCATTTCCAATTGGTTTGATAATAAATTTATTTTTCTCTACTGTAGAATATACTTCTTCGAATACCTTATAATTGATCTCACCAGCTGTCAAAAAACAAATCTTAATATTCTTATCTATTTTTCTTATTTTTTTATATAAATCAAAGCCATTTATAGTTGGCATTTTAATATCAAGAATTAGCAGATCATACATATCAGCTTTGAAATTCTCCAATGCCAAGAGACCTTCATTATATGAGTCTACTACGAAACCATTTTCTTCTAAAACTATCTTGAACAGTAAATTCACATCAGGTTCATCGTCTACTATCAAGATTCTTTTCTCTATTTTTCTACTTAAATTTTTTTTAATTGACTGAAGATGCAATGTTGTTATTGTTTTATCATAGATCTTGTTGGCAATAAAGAGATGGCAATTTATTCTAGGTGCTCGAACCTTTGTGTTGCCTACTTTAGTGGAAGAATAGAATGGTAAATTTTCAAACATAAGTTATGATATCACAAGTCGATATTTTTCATTTATTATCACTCTTTTATTATTTTTTAAGATATTTGCCTACTATTATTGCATAATTATAATTAATCATAAACAGATATTCATAATAATAGAATGAATCTCTATATTATAGAGATATTTATGTATAGTATTAAAAACTTACAGCACTATTGATATCTCTCTTGCAAAGATAAATAATAGAATGATAAATGGTTAAATAATTTTATATATTTTTGTAACTGTGTTCAATACTAAGATTTCGAAAGTTCTCTCTAGATTAGAGGAACAATCAAAACGTGAGCGATTAGGAGAGGTAGTGATACCAAGACCAGAGATGATGCTTGCAATTACATTAGACACAGGTATGTTTTTTAATATAACACTTAAGGCCATGAGAGCAAAAAGAATTCTTGAAATAGGAACATCTTCTGGTTATTCTACTCTTTGGTTTGCAGAAGCATTAATGCAAATAAGTGAAGTGAGTAATACAATACATGAAAAGACCATTATTACAATAGAAATGGATCACTCGAAAATCGAAAGAGCTAATAAGAATTTTGATGAGTCAGGAGTTAAAGATCTAATAGATTTAAAGGAAGGTCAAGCAGATGATATTCTATCTGAGATTTCAAAAAATTATCACAATGAAAATTATCTCAAAAATGGAGACCGATTATTTGACTTTGTATTCTTTGACGCAGACAAAGAAAATTTAAGATATTATTTCGATTTGGTTCTTCCAATGGTAAGAGTTGGAGGAATTATTGCTACTGACAATATATTATATCCAGAAGAGTATCGGCCAATGATGATAGATTACACCAATTATATTAAAAATAAACCTAACATTGAATCTGTGATGGTACCAATTGGCAATGGAGAAGAATTAACAATCAAATTGGCTTGAACATGAAATTTTCACTATGTTACTTATGATTTTTTGTTGATATAAAGATATAGAGAGTATAGTGAGAATTGGTAAATACTTTATCGCCTGTGTATGTCTCTAAACTAATGCTAAATAGCAAAAGAATCAGACAAGAGATTTACTTGATTTTATTGTAGCGAGTTTTATATTTAACCATGAGAACTAGGTAGAACTGTCGATTTTACCGCTGTGTTATGATTACTCGTGTTGTCATATTATCCTATTGATTCGCGCCAAATGGCTATTATTATTATAGATTTAATGACAATAACAATATGGAAATTAAGCTAACTGTAATGACAAATGATAGTATTGCGTTAGCTGAAGTGTAAATGACTATGAAATGATTAAAAGAGCTAAAGATAAAATGAAAATCCTAACACTATGGAAGTCATTGACTGCTTACCATACCAGATTAAATTGTATTAATTAGATTTCGTTTAATTGTGGAAATGACTGTAAAAGTTAACAGATATAATACATATGGTTAATTAATTAACTAACTTGTAGAGCATTGACTCGATGTATGGTAAGTATAAAAGGGGCTCGATAATGTTGTACAACAAATAGTAATGAATAATTCTAGAGGCAAAACTGATAATGTTAATGTAAAAGTATTATCTGATTCAATAAAATTTTATCTGCCTAGAGTTGAAGGCTATTTGGAAATTGTACGTGATATGGCTTCACAGTATGGTGCAATGTCTCTCATAGAATTTGACGGATATTTTGAGGGAAAATTCGAACCAGTAAAGTATACCCGTGCTGAAATCCATACCAATGATATTGATGAGGAAAGGATGATAAAGTTTGCAAATAAAATTCGTTCCAAGCTCAAGCAAAAAAGTCTTGCTCTAGAATATAATAATCATCTAATTCTAATTAGTGAAGATTGATTGATGACCGATTATTAATAGGTTATAACTTAAAATTGTGTACTTGTTTATTACCGAATATGTTCTGTCATCATGCATCCATCTATTATAATAAATCCATCATATTTCTTTTGCCTTTACAGTTGTTGATCAATATTCCTTACTGCATGCAGATTACTTTTATTCTTTTTTTGTAATAGCATCTAACTATTAGCTTACATCTCTGATTATCTAAAAACATATATGATGTCAATAAATTTCTTTGTATCTCAGCAATCGATGGATATATGATTTCCTTCCTTCTAAAATATCTAATACTACAGGGTTTACTAAAATAACATTGTAAATTAAGATATAGATTTATCTTAATCGAGAACTGGTATGACTCTGCTCTTCTATTTTTCATATAAGAAAATTATGATTTCTGTTGTTATCAATGATATTATAATATGTTGCTAATCATTTGCTATTAATACCATCACTAGCAACTTCATAGGAATAGTAACCAAGATAATAGATGGGAACATCATGATGTAAATGGGAAAATGGTAAGATGTATCAATTTATTTCCTGAGGAACATTTATTTAATTATGATTAAATTGTTGAACCAGATTTTCGTAGGATTATGTGCTTCTCTCCACTCCCATAAGTCTTCTCAAATTCTATTTTGAAATTGTATAACCTAAGAAATTCTAGTATTGGTCTATAATTATCTGGTCCATGAATTTCAATAAGAAGTGCTATATCTTTACTTTTAGATAGCACATTAGTAGCTCCTTTTAGCACTTCAAATTCAGCTCCTTCAACATCAATTTTAACCCAGTTCACATCTGTTATTCCTTTTAATTGCAATAGATAATCTAATGTATTAGCGATTTAGTTTGATATTACGATTTAACATCTTAAAACTGTCACGCAGAGCCTCAATAGCAACTACTTTTCCATTTGTACCAACCCGCTTTGCACCTATTATTGTATAAAATCCGAAAGCTGCACCAATATCTATAACTACATCTCCTTCTTTGGGAGTAAAACATTCTATTATATCATCTTCATGCGCAGACATGCTAGTATGTACATCGTGAATCAAAAAATTTTCTACCTTTCTGGTAATCAGACTATAGAATTTGTAATCATATTTTGGGACGCTGAATTCTAATAGCACATAATTATCTAAGCTCAAAAACTCAATAGATCTATATAAAAAATCTTTAAAATTAATTCCTCGTTCAACATATAGTCTATCTCTTCTTTTCTTGCCTAAGACTATTCTTAGTAAAACTCTTGATCCCAAATAAATAAATTTTAAAAGAAGCAATACAGATTTGTCGAATAATCTCCCTCCTTTTGCGTATTTTAGCAACCAAGCAGAATTTCCTACAGAAGCTTGATTGGAAGGCGAAGTAGGCATCATATCGCAAGTATAACTAATTTTTACTTAATCTTTTCGGACTTTTGTTAAAGAAACAATAATATACAAATAGAATTAGTGGCGAAAATAAGACAGATCTGTTATCTAAATATTATACAAAATAACAATTCAGATAGGTCTTGGTTTTTTGCAAAAGAATGAGAATTGAAGCGAAGAGGAGGAGAAAAGATCAATACTATCAGATCTAACATTCTGATATATACTTATAGAGTATATCTCAAATCATTAATCTGTTAGTAGTAGGGTTAATAACTGGAGTTATATTATTATTATCTGCAATAGGCGTGAATATATTTTGACAGAAAAATTCCCCAAACAAAAACAAAGGAGCTTTTAGATCACTATAGATATTGCGTAAAACTGTACCGTGGTACACATCAAACTTATAAGAGTAAGATCCTAAATTTTGTTTTTAGACATCGCTTTTATACATAATATATTTTCTATGTTTTAGGTACTAACGTGATATCTCATTCAAATTTTATAGCAAACATTATTAGCTTTAGACTATTACTGACGTTGTCCTTATGCTGTTTTATGGAATTTGCATTGCTCTAAAACCTTTTGTCTTATCTGAAAGTTATATCATTAAAAGCATAATATAATCACTACTTTGAGCTTCCAAAGTAGCTAATTTCTCTTCTACATCGTTTCCTTTAGTAAAGGAATGTTCAAAGTTACTTAAAGTTTGTATATGACATTATTGAAAGTAATAACCCTTATGGGTAAACTTACTGTTTGGCTGACAAAACAAGAACCAATAAGAGTGGTTCCTATACTAGATAAGGTAATAGTGTTTTTGCTTAAAATTATTTATTTATTTTCTTATATGGTTTTAAGACTTTCTATTAGAATAACATTAGGGAAGAAAACAAGAGACAGAGTATTTGCTAAAAAAGCATTCGCTTTTAATTATGAATTTGATGTAATTCCATCACTCTACATGTTTAAATTCTTATATTCTATTATCAAGTTTTTGAGGTTGGATAATCATGTTTTATTAAAAATCAGTGTTCCAAAATATGGTTACAAGGCCTATTGTCCAATTAACAAAAATGATTTGATAAACATGACAATACGTGAAGATGAAATAATAGAACTCTTTACTCCTAAAGAAGGAGATGTGGTTATAGATATTGGTGCACATATAGGCCGTTATACAATAATAGGTGCAAAGCGGGTTGGTACAAAGGGAAAAGTAGTGGCCATTGAAGCTAACCCTAGCAATTTTGAAATGTTAAATCGTAATATCAAACTAAATCGATTAACTAACATTATAAGTCTAAATAATGCCGTATATTCTAAAGAAACAAAAATAAAACTCTATTTGCCAGGTGAAGAACTAGGTCATACTACATATAATACTGTAATGTCGGACAGAGCAAAAAATGAAGATAAATTTGTAGAGGTGAGTGCTAATACATTAGATTATCTATTGCAATTAAAAGGAATAACAGATGTGAACTGGGTTAAAATTGATGTTGAAGGAGCTGAATTTGAAGTGCTAAAAGGATGGTTCTACAAATGATTACAGACTGAAACTAGAAGAATTTATTAGATCATATAATCTCAAAATAGAATTTGAAAAGAGCCATGATGGAGGAGAGAAACACATAATCCTACGAAAACACCTATGAAGGCTCTTTTTTAACATTTCCACAAATCTGATTTGTTGTAGTTCTTGTCTTACCAAATCTGATTCTTGATTGATTGTTATTTCTCCTGTTTCCTTTTGTTGATATGAAGTAAAGAAAATGATTCTGACAATAAAGATCTATTAATACGGAAACAGTAAATTGCATAAACATATAATATCATTTTAAATAATGTACATCAAAAAAACCGCTCATAAGTTGAGATATATATACATATGTATATATATATTTTGTAATAAAGATTTAGTTAAACTTTCTAATGATATTGAAGAATGTATCTCTCTGAACAGGGCTCCTTTTGATTTCTTTTATTAGGTTAACTAGTTCTTGAACTGAAGTTCCTGCAGTTTTGCCTGCAGCCTTGAATATTTCCTCTGAAAATGCAGTTCCTACCATATCATTGCCTCCATATGACAATGCGACCTGTGCCAGTTTCTTTCCCAACGCAACCCAATATACTGAGATATTATCAAGTACATTTGCTAATAAGAGTCGCGATACTGCAATTACTCTCAAATCATAAGTAGAAGGACTCTCTCTAGTGATTATCTCTTTTTGTTCTAATTCTGTATTGTCCAAGCTAAATTTTAAGGGAATAAAGGTGGTGAATCCTTTTGTTTTTTTATGGAGTTCTCTAATCTTCAAAATATGATCTACAATATGTTCAGGTTTTTCTAGATGGCCAAAAAGCATTGTGCAATTGCTCCTTAATCCCAAGTTGTGTGCCTGACGAGCAGTTTCAAGCCATTCTTCACCAGAACATTTTCCTCTGACAATTACGTCCCGGATTTCTGGATGAAAAATCTCAGCTCCGCCACCCGGTAGCGCATCTAACCCAGCAGTCTTCAATCTCAACAAGACTTCTTTAACTGAATTTCGAGTAAGTCTAGATATAAAAAATATTTCAGCAGGAGTCAATGCTTTAATTGTCACACGAGGAAACTCTTCCTTTATTGTCCTTATCATATCCTCGTAATAATCAAGACCCATCTTTGGATGAAAACCACCAACAATATGAATTTCAGTTGCTCCCATTTGTTTTATAGCAATACTAACTCTTGTTAAAATCTGTTCGATAGTTAAGGCATAAGCATCGAATTCATTGCCCTTCCTGTAAAATGCACACAATGGACAACTTGCGGCACAAATATTAGTATAATTTAGATAATAAGAAGTGACAAAGCTAACAGTATCACCTTTAAGGCGCTTACGAATCCTATCAGCTACAGATCCTAACAAAAATAGGTTCTCATCATTCATCAG